>JAIRNM010000423.1 GCA_031258055.1 Bifidobacteriaceae bacterium | reverse complement strand
GCGACTTGCTCACCGATCTGATCCACCGGCGGGGTTGAGACCGGTGTGAACCCAGCCACCCCAACCGTGCCGGGCTTGAACTTTTCATGCCCGCGATTCGCTGTCTGATCAACCCCTGGAACCACCCAGAAACCATCCCCACAAGGGTCTGGTTCGGGGCTGGTGAACATACTCTATTCTACCGCTATCACCACCAGACCACAACTCTTTTCTTCGAACAAACAACGCATATTTTCAACGGTCCAACACGACCATCGCCACAGCATCATGAGCGCCAACGGAGTGACCCATTCTCGACCTCGATGCTAGAGGGTGGTGTTTGGCTAACTCAACGGGCGGAGTCTTGCGCATCAGGTGGAGCGATCATGGTGACGAGGTCTAGCAGGTGTTTGAAATCGCCCGGATTCAGCGTCATCAACGGGACGTTGTGCTGGAGCGCCTGACCGGCCAGGTAGGTGTCGATTCGGCGCGCTTGGGCTGGCGCTTTAGCATGCACAGCCGGGGCCACCACCCCGAAAGCGCGGGTTGAACCCAAGTCGAAGGGCAGCCAGTCGAACACAGCGTCCAGATCCTCGAGCCGTTGGCGCCGCTCGGCCACGAGATCCGGCCCGGCCACGGTGATCCCGAACTCAAGTTCGGCTCGCGACAAGATGGATACGACACCAGGGTTGACTTGTCCAACTTCTTGGTGCGCGTCGTTGACGTCGAGATGTTCCGGCTTTTGGTGTGTCACGGCGGCGGCGGTGGTACACTCGCGGGATGCCGACGTTGAAACAGCGTTACCAAATAACCGAAACTGAAGCGGTCGGAACAGCAATCGCCTCCGCAGCCAGGCGGTGGCCCGGCGAATCACGATCTCGACTGCTGCTGCGTTTGGTCGAGTTGGGGAGGCAGGAACTGGAAAGGGAAGACTCCCGAGCGGCCGAGGCGCACCGCGCTGCCGTCGAAGCGAACGCCGGCCGTTTCACCGGGCTATACCCAGAGCGGTACTTGCAAGGCCTGCGGGAAGACTGGTCGGCGTGATCGCCCTAGACGCCAGCGTGCTGATCGCCTATTTGGACGCTCATAACGCCCACCACGCGCGGGCCATTCAGATTCTGGCTGGTGCTGGCCCCGGAGAACTCCTGGTCCATTCGCTAAACCTGGCAGAAGTGCTGGTCGGGGCAGTACCCACAGGCCAAGAGTCGGCAATGGCTCGGACGGTCGAAGAGGTAGGGATCCGCGTTTCTCCTCGCGTTGCCGATGAGCCGATGGCTCTCGCACGACTGCGGGCAACCAGCGGCCGCAAGCTGCCCGACTGCTGCGCGATGCTCGTGGCGCAGACGAGCGCCGCCGCCCTAGCGACTTTCGACGAAGCTTTGGCGCGGTCCGCCGCAAAACTGGGCATCCCCCTGCAACCCAGCGTGACCGAGCAACAACCGGCCGAAGAAGCGAACCTCGACGGGTAACCTAGCTGAGGCCGCACCAGGTGCAGCGTTTAGGAGTGTTGATCGCGCCCGATGCCGTAGCCGCACCCAACGTTTCCTAGCTGGCGTGAAAGCCGCCCTGGCCACGCGTGGTGACCGGTTAGATGACATGGCGGCCCTGGTTGGGGTGAGCGTCGGTCTTAGCGGGTGCCCGTCGTCCCGCGCTCCGCGGTACCGGGACTCCATCAGAGGCGCGAGCTGATCTGACTCCGGACCGTCGGGCACCGCCGAGTCGGGCCAGGCGGAGTGAGGTAGCTGCGGCGACCAAGACGACGGCCGCACCGATGCCAAGGGCGGGACGGTAACCGTGGCTCACCAGCATCCGGGTGATTAGCGGGCCAACGATCTGCCCAGCGGCGTAGGCAGCGGTCAACACCGCCACAGCGCGCGGGAAAGGCAACTGTCGGCCCAGCGCCATAGTCAAGGCGACCGCTCCCATGAAAGTGCCGCCGAAAAGCAGCGCGGCAATCAAAGCGCCGACCGCCCCGCTCCGCGTAGCCGCTAGAGCCAAGCCCACACTCTGGGCCGTCAACAACACCGGCAACAGCCGACCGGCCGGGAAGCGGCGCGACAGCCCCGTCCAGGCCGCGCACGATGGCGCCGCGGCCAGCCCGACCAGCACCCAGGCGGCCGGACCGACGGCGGACCAGGCAGTCGCATCGATAGCGGCCAACAGGAATGTCCCGGCGATGACGTAGCCGACTCCTTCCAAGCCGTAGGAGACTGTGAGCGCGACGGACGCGCCGACTGTTTTGCGGCGGCGGCCCGGCGACCGCGCGGCCGTCCCTGGCCCAGGTTCGGGCCGGTCGCGCGCCAGTTGTGCCTGTGAGGTAGGCAAGTGGGTCGTTCCCCCCGCCCGCTCGTCTCCCGCCGACGGCGTTTTCGGCGCGTCGCGGGCAAGCTGGTCGCGGGCGCCATCGAGCGGCATAGTCCACGATAGGCAGGCGGCGACGGCAGCCAGCACGGCTGCCTGCATCCAGCCTGACTGCCAGCCAGTCGGTCCACAAAGAGTCATAGAGCTGGCCCCAGTGAGGGCAATTCCTATGCCGACACCGGCGTAGCCCCAGCCTGCGAGGTGCGAATGAACACCCTTCACATGGGTCAGGAGGGCGGCAGCGGCAGTCATGAAGACGGCGGCCGAAGCCACGCCACCCAGGCAGCGCAGCGCCGCCCAGACGACCGCCGAGCCGGTCAGCGGCATGGTCGCCAGCGACGCCACCACCGCGACCAGAGACCAGCGGAAGCCAGCACGGAAACGCACCAGGCCGGGATAGGCGATGCCGATCAGAGCGCCAACGAGGTAGCCACCGTAGTTGGCGGTGGCGATCAGTGCCGCCGCCTGGGGTGAGAGCCCAGCCTGCGCCGTCATTAGCGGCAACAGCGGGGTGTAAGCGAATCTGCACACGCCAATCGCCGCCACTAGGGCGGCGCAGGCTTGGACAGCGACCAATCCAGGCGCGGCGCCTAGCTGGGAATGGGCGGAACTTGGTGTCACCTAGCGATTATCAGCGATCAACCGCAGCGAGCCAATTCCGTCGCCAGACTCAAGGCGGAGCCCCGCCGAATCGTAGGAGCGCCGCCTAATCGTGGTGTGGCGGAGTCAGCTTCGTCGCGCCAAAAGGGTGGGGGTTTCGACGCTCTGCTCCACTCCATAGTTGTGGCCGCGCACGTTAGGCGCAACCCCCCCAAAAACCCGTCCACACCGTCCAGCCTGGCGCAGAACGAGGTGGGTGAGCGCCTAACCGACGGTCCCGACCCCTGCCGCCCGCTCCGTGTTTGGGCGTCCCGGCTATTCGTCTGGTTGTTGGCGCCGGTCTAGCGCTTCAGTTTCATCGGCGCCGGCGGCGGCCACGATGTCGGCCGGAGCCTCTGAGTCGTCTTTCAGGAAATCAGGTATGAACACCTG
>JAIRNM010000301.1 GCA_031258055.1 Bifidobacteriaceae bacterium | reverse complement strand
ACTATCGATTCCCGGCCGGGCTAGCGCTGTGCCAGAGTTATCAGCGTGTCTATAGCCACGCCGCCACAGCCTTTCCGCTGGCGCCGCCGGATGCGCCCGCGGCCGATCCACCAGGCCGGACGCACCTCCACACCTTTGGAATTACTATTCGACCTGGTCTTCGTGGTGGCCGTCGGCTCGGCCGTCACACAGCTAGCCGAAGGCGTTGGCCAAGGCCAGGCCGCCCGTTCGTTAGTCAGTTTCGCCATGGTGTTCTTCGCCATTTGGTGGGCCTGGATGAATTTCACCTGGTTCGCCTCCTCCTATGACATTGACGATGGACCGTACCGCCTGACAGTTATGCTGCAAATGGCCGGTGTGCTGATTTTGGCCGCGGGCCTGGTTCAGGCTTTCCGGGATTTCGATTGGACAGCCGGAACGGTCGGCTATGTGGTAATGCGATTGGCTCAAATCAGCCAGTGGATTCGGGCTGGGCGCGGCGACCCGGAACGCCGTGTCACCGCCCGCCGTTACGTCATCGGGATCGGCCTGGTCCAAGTTGGTTGGCTGGCGCGCTTAGCCTTGCCAACCACAGAAGGCTGGACTACGGCATCGTTCGCCGCTTTGGCGGTGGCGGAATTGGCGGTGCCGACCTGGGCCGAGCGGGCTTCACGTACGGCCTGGCACCCCCATCACATCGCTGAACGTTACGGACTGTTCACGCTCATCTTGTTGGGCGAACTAGTGGCGGTGGCGGTGACCGGCGTGCAGGTCGAGTTGAACTCGACTGGTCTGACGCCAGGTCTGACAGGCGTGTCGGCGGCGAGCTTGGTGCTGCTATTCGCATTGTGGTGGCTGTACTTCATCTCGCCCATGGCCGAACACCTGGCTAACCACCGCGAGCTCGCCTTTCCTTGGGGCTATGGACACGTTTCGATCTTCGCGGGACTGGCTGTGCTGGGCGCCGGCCTGGACCTGGCGGTCGGTATATCGCACCACAACGACCTCCAGGTTGGGGTCGTGGCAGTCGGCTACCTGGTTTCGGTGCCGGTGGCGGTATTCATCGCCGGGGTCTGGGCCCTAGAAGCCTGGGCGGACAAGACCAGGCGGGGCTTGGTCGTCGTTTCGATGGCCGTGGCTGCCTTGGCCGGCGCGCCCTGGCTGGGCCTGACACCCTTAGGCGCGGCCGGAGCGGTCGGGGCTGTCACAGTTGTAGCGGCCACGCTGACGGCGGTGGTGATGCTTCGGGCAGCCGCCAGCGACAAAACCGAGACCGATCACCAAGACTTGATTGACTGCGATTGACCAGGGTGCGAGAGACGTTCCCTCGCCAACGGTGTCTCACAGCCTGTCGCCGCGGCGACCGGTGAAGTCTTCCATCGACTCATTTATGCCGAGTTGATCTGCCACCCAGTCGAAGGCACCGACCGGGAGCAACCGGAGCAACGGCACCGAGCGAACTAAGGGCGGCATAACAATTTGTTTACTGCCCCGTTCGATCCCCCGCAGAACCGCTCCCGCGACCTGGCGTGGCTCAAGGATCGGCAACAAGAGTGGGAAGCGGCTCTTCACACCGGAGAACATGCCCGTGTCGATGTAGAACGGACAAACGACCATTGTCGCCACTGGCGAGCCAGCGTCCCGCATTTCATTGCGAAGGGCCTCGTTGAAAGCGATGGCGCCAGCCTTCGAGGCGGCGTAATCCGACATCTTGGCGCCAGCCACCAACCCGGCGGCCGAGGCAATCGTCACCACATAGCCCGTCCGGCGCTCAGTCATCCCGCCCAGGAAAGCCCGCGTCACCCAGAACAGCGAGCGCAGGTTCACGTCAAGGGTGCGGTTTATCGCGCCGGTTTGACTGTCGAGAAGAGAACGCCCGGAGACCACGCCGGCGTTATTGATCAAGATGTCCGCCGGGCCGGTGTGGTCAGCGGCCACCGCCACGGCCGCCTCGTCAGCGACATCTACCCCGAAGGAGAAAGCCCGGCCGCCCCCGGCCACGATCTCATCACGAACCGCGTCCGCCCGGCTGCGGTCCCGGTCCCAGACGGTCACCACAGCGCCTTTGCGGGCCGCGCCGATCGCCATGCGGCGCCCAATCCCGCTCCCGCCGCCAGTGATTACAGCGCGCGCCCCATCCAAGGCCAAGCCATCCTGCCGGTAGCTTGATAAGGGGTTCTTCATGGCGTTGTCACCTTTCTGATCAGTTCAGCCAGGGTGGTGTGGAGATATTTGGTGCCCACCGTCATGACGGCGGCATAGGTCTGCCGCGACAACCACGGCGGCGGGCCGATCGCCATAACCCGTTCAGTTGCCACAGTCTGCAACTCTGTGTATTTGATGAGGCCTTCCGGCCCGTGGCGCCGCCCCAGCCCGGAGATGCCAAATCCTCCCATCGGCGCGTCAGTCGACCCGAAAGCGGCGGCGTAGCCTTCGTTGATGTTGACCGTCCCAGCCCTGAGTTGTTCACCGACCCACCGGCCGTGGGCCGGTGAGCCCGTCCAGACCGAAGCGTTCAGACCATAGTCGGTTCGGTTGGCCAATTCGATCGCCTCTTCGTCCGAGTCGACCGGGTACAGAGCGACGACCGGACCAAAGGTCTCTTCCTTAGCCACCGCCATGTCGTCAGTCACTCCAGCCAAGACTGTCGGTTCGAAGAATAGCTGGCCCAAGTCTGGACGTCGGCGCCCGCCCGTCAGCACAGTCGCACCCTTGGCCACAGCCTCGTCGACGTGGTCTGCCACCTTGTCGAGTTGGGTTTGGCTGATCAACGGCCCCATGTCGATATCCCAGCCACCACCACCGCCCAGCTTAAGGTCAGCCGTTCGGGCGGCGAAGGCGCCCGCGAACTCTTCGAAGCGCGGCCGCGCCACGTAGATCCGCTCAATCGAGATACAGAGTTGGCCGGAATTGGCGAAAGAGGCCTGCACCGCGCCCTCAACCGTGCGGCCCAGTGGCGCGTCCGCAAGAACCAACAGGGCGTTCTTACCGCCCAATTCGGCGCTGCAGCCGATCAACCGCTCGCCGCACTGGGCCGCCACCTGACGTCCGGTAGCGGTCGAACCAGTGAACATCAAATAGTCCGACGCCTCGATGATGGGCCGTCCCAATTCCTTCCCGGGTCCGGTAACGACTTGCAGCAGGTCCGGATCAAGCCCCGCCCGCCGGACCAGTTTGACTAGCAACAAAGCGGTTAGGGGTGTCGCCGAATCGGGCTTGATCACGACCCCGTTACCAGCCAGCAAAGCCGGTATCGCGTCGGATATCGCCAGCGTCAAGGGATAGTTCCAAGGCGCGATTACCCCGACCACGCCCTTCGCCACAGCGCGGACGTATGTGCTGGTCAGAATAGGTAAAGCACCGGCCCGCCGATGCCGTCTAAGAACGCTCGGCGCCTTCGCGGCGTAGTATCCGGCAGTCAAGACAGCGTCAAGAAATTCCTCGAAGGCCGCCACCCGGGCCTTGCCATTCTCGGCGTGGACCAGGTCCAGTAGGTCGTCCCGGTTAGCCACCAGCAGGTCTTTGAAGCGTTCCATCACCCCGCAGCGGTGGCTGACCGAGCGGGCCGCCCAGCGCTGACCGGCGGCCCGCGCCCGGCCTGCCGCCGCCCAGACATCGTCCGGCTCGCAGACTGGCACCTGGCCAAGCTCAGCGCCATCAATCGGGCTGACGATGGACCGGCGTCGGCGCTCGGCCACGGTCGTCACCTGTTCGGCCAGTTCCGTCCAGGCCGGATCGATCCGGTACAGGCCAGTTGCGGGTTTGTTTGTCTCCGTTGACATGTTGGTCTCCTTCGCTGGATAGAGATGATCAGCCGGCGTGGAAGCGGGCCAGGAACTCCTTGGTGCGCTCCTTTTCCGGGGCGCCGAAAAGCTGGGCGGGCGGTCCTTCTTCCGCTATTACGCCGCCATCCATGAAGGCGATGCGATCAGAGACGTCGCGGGCGAAGGCCATCTCGTGGGTCACGATCACCATTGTCAGCCCTGATTGGGCCAACTCCCCCATGACCGATAGCACCTCGCCCACCATCTCCGGGTCGAGGGCAGAAGTCGGCTCGTCGAAGAGCAGCGCTTCGGGCTCCATCGATAGCGCTCGGGCAATAGCGACACGCTGTTTTTGGCCACCCGAGAGTTGGCGCGGCTTGGCTTCCACGTAGCGTTCCATGCCAACTTTCCCAAGGTAACCCAGCGCCCGCTCGCGCGCTTCCGATTTGGCCCGTCCGAGCGAGTTGACCTGCCCAATCACGCAGTTGTCGAGGACATTAAGGTTGTTGAAGAGGTTGAACTGTTGAAACACCATGCCCAGTTTGGTCCGGTAATTGGTGACCTTGTAGCCACGTGCCAAGACGTCCCGACCGTGGTACAACACCTGTCCTGAAGTTGGCCATTCGAGCAGGTTCACACAGCGCAAGAAGGTCGACTTGCCGGAGCCGGAGGCGCCGATCACGGACACTACCTCGCCGGGATTGACGGCGAAGTCAATCCCTTTCAGAATCTGGTTCTCGCCGAAGGACTTATGCAGGTCACGGGTCTCCACAATCGGCTCTACGGGACCGCCTGGTCTCGCTGTGCTGTCCGGTTCAACCTGCCTGTCTGGTTGCGCGGGGCCGTCTGGTTGCGCGGGGCCGTCTGGCTCAACGGGTCCGGCCATAGTTCTCATCTCCTGTCCGGATAATCGATTCTGGAGTGGTTGAGGACGTCGCCAAGGTGAAGTTCTCCGGGCCGTCGAGTCGGCGTTCGAACAACCTCAGCAATCTGGTGGTAGTGAAAGTCAGGACCAAGTAAATGGCCGCCACCAGAAGATAGACCGGGAAGGTCTGATACAGGATGCCGTCGATCGTCCGGCCCTCGAAGAATAGCTCCGAAGTACCGATCACCATCAAGACCGAAGTGTCCTTAATATTGATGACGAACTCGTTGCCGGTGGCGGGCAGAATGTTGCGGATCGCTTGCGGGAGGATGACTCCTCGCATAGTTGCCCAATGTTTCATGCCGACAGCCTTAGCCGCCTCGGTCTGGCCGGGATCAACGGATTGAATACCGCCGCGAACAATCTCCGCCATATAGGCGCCGGTGTTGATAGACACCACCAGCAAACCGGCCACCAATACGTTCAAGTTGATTCCGAAGGCCATGCCCAACCCGTAATAGACCACCATCGCTTGGACCATCATCGGTGTGCCCCTAAAGACCTCAACGTAGATCGCCAGGAGGATATTAACCGCCTTCAACAGGACACGTTTGACCGGGCCCGCGCTCTGTTTGTCGGCCGGGATAGTTCTAACCACGCCCACGCCAAGACCAAGGGCCACACCGATCACCGTGCCGCTTAGGGCCAGCAACATGGTCACGCCGACGCCTTGCAGCAGCCAGCGCCAGTAGTTCTTGACAACGTAGCCCACCCAGCCAAGGAAGCCGAGATCATCCGTCGCTTCATCGGTCGGCGCTGGCTGATTGTCGACGGCTTGTTTCATCAGGTCTTCCCGCTTATCGTCGGGAATCTTGGCCAACGCCCGATTGATCGGGGCGAGCAAATCGGAGCCCTTTTTCAGACCGATCGCGATAGACGTTTCGGATTCTTCGACGTCGAAGCCCTTGCCCTCGTCGAAGGCGACAAAAGCCAAGTCCGGGTTTGAGGCGACGGCACTCATCGCTCCCGGGCGCTCAGAGATGTAACCGTCCACTTTGCCGGTCTTGACCTGGAGGATCATAGTTGGGAAATCCTGGGCCGCCGTTTCCTTCTTGACGCCAGGAATCTGCGGAAGGAACGTGTCGTAGTGAGTCGTCGAAATCTGAGCCGTGATTCTGGCACCGCTGAAGTCCGCCAATGAGGTCGCGTCGGCATACTTTGAATCTGCTTTGACCACTATGACGATGTCAGATTTGTAATAAGGATCGGAGAAATCAATCGCTTTCTTCCGCTCCTCGGTCGGCGTCATACCCGCCATGATCACGTCGATCTTGCCTGATTCCAGGGCTGGGATCAGGCCATCCCAGCTGGTCTTGACCACCACTACTTCGCGCCCCAGGTCTTGGGCGACTAGTTTGGCCATTTCGACGTCGTAGCCGCCCGCCCAACCGCCGCCTTCAATCCTGGCAGCGCCGTTCGAACTGTCGTGCTGCGTCCAGTTAAACGGGGCATAAGCGGCCTCCATCCCGACTTTGAGAACCGGTTCGGCCTTGCCTGAACAGGCGACTAAGACTAGGGGAGCCGCCAATGTCAATAGACCTAGTGCTATCAGCTTTTTCATCGCGCTTGTCCTCGACTTGGCGTGGAACTCATTGCATATTATTTGACCAGTCTGCTATCGGCTGCCACAAATCGCAGCGCCGCACCGGTCGGTCTCGGCTTTTGGCTGGGCTTTCATTCTACTGCTGAGGCGAGGGCTGGGGTCGTGTTCCTCCCAGCCGGACAAGGTGAACGCGCCGTCAAGCGCCAGATTCTTCCACCAAGTGACTTCGCTGCCCGTGTCGGACCCTCGCGGCGCCTTTCGTCTGAGACAATGAGCCCATGACTATTCCCAGCCCGCAGGCCGGCCCACCGCCTATGCCAGCCGCTGCCGCACCACTCGACCAGCCCTATTACGGCGCCTCGTTCGCCGTCGCCATCGCCCGCTTCTTCAAGAAATACGCCACCTTCTCCGGCCGCGCCTCGCGCTCCGAGTTCTGGTGGTCCTTCCTGTTCTTAGCTGTTGTAGAAACAGTCTTGTCGATCCCTGTGCTCGGCTGGACCATCCGGTTCACGGAAGCCGTGATGCGTTACGCGCTGGATACGAGCAGGGCGATCAACCCATCTGACGTTTTGCCGGAACGCTATTTCCAAGGCCTCATGCCGACCGGGCTGGAGCTGGCCTCGTTGCTGGCGGTCTCGGTCTTCTCCCTGGCCGCCCTGATTCCTTCCATCGCGGTCAGTTGGCGGCGCCTCCATGACGCCGGTTTCTCCGGCCTGTTCTGGCTCTTCAACCTTGCCAACCTAGGCATTGTGCCGCTGATTATGTGCATACTGCCATCGAAGCCAGACGGCGCCCGCTTCGACGCCCCTGGCAGTGGCACTGGCGTCCCCACCGGCGCCGGTTACGCGGCGCCCAGCTACAATTCGCCCGGCCCCGACCAGCCCTACGCTCCACCCGGTTACGGCCAGCCCTACGCCCCGGATTATGGCCAGCCGCCCGCCTACCAGGGCGAACCGCCTGCCTACGGGTCGGCCAGCGCCGGGCCCACGGCCCCGACTGGGGCCGGACCCGAACCGCTGGCGACTGCGCCCGCCATCCCACCCGAACCAGAGATCGGACCAGACGGACTGCCCCGCTACCCCGGCTGATAACCGGCCGTTAGCGGTGTGACACCTGTTCGGGGGCTGGCACCCAAGTGACTTTGCTATCCGCGAAGGAGATCGCTTCGAGCGGACCGGGTTCGACATCGCCCTTCGTCAAGTCTGGGTCACGTGAGAGGTAGTACTTGGTTTCGCGCGCGATCATGCCGCTCAAGATCAGCAGCCCAATCAAGTTTGGCAGCGCCATCAGACCGTTCAGGATGTCGGCGATGTCCCAGATGGTGGAGGCTTGGAAATTGGCCCAGACCACGATCATGGCTGTGAAGATGACGCGGTAGGGCAACTGCGCCCGGATTCCCATCAATCGAACGGCGCAGCGCTCGCCGTAATACGACCAGCCGATCACCGTGGACAAGGCGAAGAAGACCACGCAGATCGCCACGATCCTGGTCCCGAAGTCGCCGCCCAACACATCGCCGAAAGCCTGGGAAGTCAAGCCGCCGTCATCGCGAATCTGATGGCCCTTGGCGTCAAGTTTCGGCTGCCCGTCCGCACCCAAGACCGCGTTGGCGGTCTTCCAGACCCCGGTGGTGAGGATCACCAAGCCGGTGAAGGAGACCACAATGATGGTGTCGATGAAGGTCTGAGTCATTGAGACCAGCCCCTGGCGCACCGGGTGCGAGGTCTTGGCGGCGGCGGCCACGATGGCCGCACTGCCCATGCCGGATTCGTTCGAGAAGATGCCCCGGGCCATGCCTTTTTGGATGGCTATGCCGATTAGCGCGCCGCCGAAATCAAGCGCCCTCTCGCCGGTTTTGGCCGTGCCGGTAAAAGCATCGGTGAACACCATGGCAAAGGCTTCCGGAATAGCCGTCACATTGAGGCACAATATGACCAGACCGGCCAAAACATACACAACGATCATGAACGGAACGAAGGCGGCTGTCACGCGCCCGATTGACTTGATGCCGCCGAGCAGTACCAGTCCAACCAGGACCATAACGATGAACCCGGTTACCCAACCAGGCACCCCGAATCCGCCGTTCAGGTTGTCGACCATCGCTTTGACCTGGGTGCCGTTGCCAATTCCGAACGCGGCCAGAGCGCCGAAGATAGCGAAGGAGATGGCCAAGACCTTGCCGATCGGGCCAGCGATGGCCTTCTCGAGGTAGACCTGGGGGCCGCCGACGACTTCGCCGCGGGCATCGGTCTCGCGGTATTTCGAGCCGAGGAAAGCCTCCGCGTATTTCGACGCCATGCCGAGCAAGCCCGTCACCCACATCCAGAACAAGGCCCCCGGCCCGCCAACACCGATAGCCGTCGCCACACCGACTATGTTGCCCACCCCCACAGTCGCGGCCAAGGCAGTGGTCAGCGCTTGATACTGGGAGATGTCTCCGGCCGCGCCCGGGTCTTTGCGTTTGAACAGGGCCAGCTTGAGAGCCGGCCCGAGCTTGGTGAACTGCATACCTTTCAGCCGGATCGTCAACACCAGTCCGGTAACGAATAGGAGCGGGATGAGCAACCAAATGCTCCAGACAAACCCATCAATGGCAGTGACGATCTCAGAGAACTTGTCCATCTTCGGCCTCTCTCTTGGCCGTTCCCGGCGGAACGGGGAATGTTACCCGGGGCCATCGGCCGGGCGCTTTGTCAGGCTAACAATAGGCCCGCAACAAGCCGAAATGCGACCAAAATGGAGTTTGGAAACACGCCCGTAACAAAGTTTTGACCAGCCGCTAACCATTCGTGGCCCGGCGCTTAGCGCGGTAACGGGTCCAGGCGGTGGCCGTCAAGGCCGCGACCACGAGGACTTGGACAACGGCTGCGGCCAAGATCGGAGAGCGTTGGGCGACATGCGCGATCGCCGCGAAAACGGCCAGTCCGCCGACCGCGTAAACGCTCCCCCAGGCCAGCCAACCGGGGACGGCGGCCAGTGTGTAGCGCCACCAACGCCAGCCGATGAAACCGGCGGAGAGGTTGACGGCAGTTTGGAAGCCGACTGTCAAGAAGGAGAGCGGAATGACCGGCCAGCCGAATCGTTCGAGCTTGTCGCGCGCGCTTTCGGCGCCCTCGGAAGTCAACCGCTTGGCCCAGCGGGCCCGGATCACACCGGCGCGGGCACCGCGCCCAACCCAGTACGTGCATTGTGAACGGACACAGGCCACCGCCGTGAGGAACCCGAAAGCGACAGCAAACGGCTTTGACAGGATCCACTCAATCACGCCGTTACCCTACCGGACCCAGATGCGGGCCAAACGCCCTTCAGGCCCGGCTGCGGGGGCGCTTGGAGCGGACCCGGACAGAGATTTGGATCGGGGTGCCAGCGAAGTCGAAAGATTCGCGCAGCGACCGCTCAATGAAACGGCGGTACGGCGCCTCCAAGAAGCCGGTTGTGAACAAGACGAAACGAGGCGGCCGGGCGGAAGCTTGAGTGGCGAATAAGATGCGGGGCTGTTTGCCGGAGCGCAGCGGGTGTGGTTTAGCGGCCACCAACTGGCCGAGAAACGAGTTCAGTTGACCGGTCGGGATGCGACGTTCCCAACCGGCCAGGGCCAAGTCCAGCGCGCCCGCCAGCCGGTCTACCCTCCGTCCAGTCAAAGCCGAAAGATTGACCCGAGGTGCCCAGGACCAAGGCGCCAGGTCTTGTTCAATTGAGCGCTCCAAATAGAACCGCCGCTCCGAATCCATCAGGTCCCACTTGTTCAAGGCGATTACCAGAGCCCGTCCGGCATCTGAAGCCATCTGCAAGATCCGCACATCTTGTTCAGCCAAGTCAAGGGACGAATCGATCAGCGCTACCACCACCTCCGCCCGTTCGATCGCCCCCTGGGTGCGCAAAGAAGCGTAGAAGTCAGCGCCTTGGATTCGGTTCACCCGCCGTCTTATGCCGGCCGTGTCAACGAAACGCCAAACCCGGCCGTCCAGCCTGATCAGTTCATCGACCGGGTCGCGGGTCGTCCCCGCCAACGGATCAACCACCGAGCGTTCCGCCCCGGCTAGCTTGTTCAGAAGCGAGGACTTGCCGACGTTCGGCCGCCCGATCAGGGCCACCCGGCGCACCTGAGGCCCGTCCCCCAAAACCTCAGCCCCATCGGGCCGGGGCCGGGCACGCAAAGCGGCGACAGCGGCATCGAGCAAGTCGCCCACGCCACGGCCATGGAGGGACGAAACTGGATACGGCTCGCCCAGGCCGATTGACCAGAGAGCCGCCGCTTCCGGTTCCAGACCAGGTCCATCCACTTTGTTGGCGGCTAACACGATTGGCTTACCGGCCTTGCGCAACACCTGGGCTAAGCGTTCGTCTGTGTCGGTCACGCCAACGGTCGCGTCGACCACTAAGACGGCCGCGTCAGCCAGTTCGATGGCCACTTCCGCCTGCGCCGCCACCCGCGCCGCCAGCCCACCCGTGTCTATCTCCCAACCGCCGGTGTCCACCACCGTGAAGTCCGCACCCGCCCACTGGGCCGGGTAGGAGACGCGGTCGCGGGTCACCCCTGGTTGGTCTTGGACGACCGCTGCCCGCTGCCCCAAAATGCGGTTGACGAGGGTCGATTTGCCGACATTCGGCCGCCCGACAATGGCCAGAGTTCCGACCGAACGGGTCGCTTCTGGCGTAGCGCTGGCGCCCGGCTCAAGCAGTGCCAGGTCCTCCGGTTCTAACTCGTAGGCCTCCAGGGCCGACCGCAGGGCGTCGGTCTTAGGGTCTGTCATGCTATCTCCCCCTTGATCTTGGGCTCTTGCCCGATGCCGTGTCTACTCGGCTCCGCTCGCGCCTGCCCGTATCGGTCGGCAGGGGTATGCCGCTAGCGCCAACGGCTGCTTCGACCTGATTAGCGATGGCCGGACCGATCTGCTCCAGGGCGGCGGCGATCCGTTCGCGCCGGGAGGCGGAGGCTGGCAGGTCCAATTCCACCGGCGGCCCGAACGAGACGTACAAACGGCGCCAGAAAGGCGGAAAGTGGGACGCCGATTCGCCCTGACGGCGAGTCCCCAGACAAGCGAACGGGATGACCGGCGCGCCGGAAGCGACCGCCAGCCAAGCCACGCCTGGATGGATTTGGCGCATTTTGCCGTCGCCGCGGGTTCCCTCTGGGAAAATGCCGACCAGACGGCCCTCGTCTAGTAACTCCAAGCAGGTCCGCAGAGCATCGCGGCCATTGTCTCTGGCCAACGGCACCTGGCCGGCGGCGCGCAAGATTTTGCCGCCCAAGCCCTGGCCAAGCGACCATTTCATGATGAAATGGACGCCGCGCGGAGCGGCGCCCAGCACGACCGGTCCGTCCGCCAGGCCGGTGTGGTTTCCGGCCAAGATAGCCGGTCCCCGCTTCGGCACATTGCTTCGGCCGATCACTTTGGTGCGCAGATAGACACGGTCAAAAACCCAGGCGACCAAATGAGACCAACCGGCTTGGAACCGACTCGGTAGCCGCGGGCCACTCATGGTTTCTCCGTTAGCTTCAGGACCGCCTGGACAGTCTGGTCGATGCTCAACTCGGACGAATCGATCAGGGTCACGCCCTCAGGCGCTTCCATGAATTGGGCGACGGCTGAATCGTCCCGGTCGCGCCGGACCACCTCATCGCGGGTGGCGGCGATAGCGGCCCCGTCCGCCTGGCCGTGGCGGTCCAGGGCGCGGCGGCGCAAGCGGGCGGCTTCGGAAGCGGTGATGAGGACGCGGACGTCGGCATCGGGCGCTACGACGGTAGTAATGTCGCGGCCCTCCACCACACTCCCAGGTCGGCGGTGGGCGGCCACCAAGGCGCGCTGGCGGGCGACCAACACCGCGCGAACCGGCAGCACAGTGGACAACCGCGAGACGAAGGCGCTGACCGGGCCGGATCGGATCAACTCGCTGATGTCCTCGCCGTCCAGTTGGACGGACGGCTGGGCCGGATCAAGGCCAATCGTCAACGGCATTGCTTCGACCAAGGCGGGCAGCGCCTCGGGGCTGTCCAAAAGCCCGGCCCTTTCCGCGTAGACAGCGGCGGCCCGGTACATCGCCCCGGTGTCGAGATAGGCCAGCCCGAGGCGTGTGGCCAGGGCCTTTGCCACCGTCGATTTGCCGGAACCGGACGGCCCGTCAATCGCTATGACTGTCATCGCAGAATCCTCCAACCCTGTTCCTCCAGGTCCAGCGCTAGGCCCGCACCGGCCCCGGGCGGGACCGAGATTTCGGCCAAGCCGACTAGCTGACCAGCGCCGTGCTCTAATTGAAGGTCTTCCAAGTTGACTCCTAACCGCCCCATTTCTTGGAACAGTCGGCCCAATTCGCCCGGCTTATCCGGCACCATCACCACAACCTTGTCGAACTGGCGTTTAGCGCCGCCATGTTTGCCGGGGATCTGTTCAACGCCCCGATTGCCGTCCGCGATCAGGCCGGTCAGCTCAAGTAAAGCCCGGCCCAAGGTGGCGTTGTCGGTGCCTAGGTCAAGGGCGGCGATGGCGCGGTCCAAGTCTTCCCGCACGGCCCGCAACACCCGCGCAGTGGCGGGGCCGTTACCGGCCAGGATTGTGGCCCACAGGTTCGCGTCCGAAGCGGCGATCCGAGTCATGTCGCGTAGACCCTGGCCAGCCAGCTCAAGGGCGCCCGGCTCGGCGTTGATCAGGGCTTTCGCCGTTAAAGAGGACAGCAACTGAGGCGCGTGCGAAACCAGCGCCACGGCCTGGTCATGGGCGCTGGCGTCCAGGTAAGCGGGATGAGCGCCCAGGTCGATGGCCATTTGCCGGACCGTGTCGATGGCAGCCTGGCTGGTCCGCCCAGTCGCCGCGATAACCCAGGGGCGGCCCAGAAACAGGTCAGCCGTAGCGGCGGCCGGACCGGCTTTCTCCCGGCCCGCCATTGGGTGTGAGCCCACATAACGGCTGAGATCGACCCCGGTCTTGCGAAGGTCCTCCAGGATCACGGCTTTGACTGAGGCGAGGTCCGTGACGATGGCCTGGCGGTACCGTCCCAATTGTTCAGCGACAACCTGAGCGGTCACATCGGGCGGCGCCGCCACTACCACCAGGTCGGGTTCACCGTCCTTAGGGCGCCGCTCGCGCCCCGCCCCGATTTGGACCGCCACCGCCCGTGCCGCTGGCGAAGGGTCCTCCAGGGTGACGATGCCGCCTCTACCGACCAGCCCCAGTCCGACCGAGGCTCCCATCAGCCCGCTGCCAACGATGTGGACCATGCCCCCACGGGCGGTGCCGGGTTGTGGCTCGTCTCGGCCAGGCGCTAGCGGGGCCAGAGTGGACAGATTAAGTCCGGCTGGACCGGGGCGGGCTGGACCGGGGCGTGGCGGCGGTTCGTCCCGGCTCGGCGCTAGCGGGTCTACCGTGGACAGATCGGGGGCGGACAGATCGGGGCCGAACGCTTCAGGTGGCCCGAATTGGACGGCATCGGCGCTGGTCATAAGCCTGCCGTCTGTTTTAGAGAAGCCAGTTCCGGACCGGTGAGGATGCGCCAACGCCCAGGTCTGAGGTCGCCTAGGGCGATGGGGCCAACTTTGGTTCGCACTAAACCGACGACCGGATAACCAACCGCGGCCAGCAGTCGCCGAACAACCCGGTTGCGGCCGGAGTGGAGCACCAGTTCGACCTGGGTCAGTCCCGGCACTGAGTCGACCAGGCGGAACGAATCGACCCTAGCCAGGCCGTCTTCCAGTTCGATTCCCTCCCGCAAGCGCTTGCCCACGCCCTTGGCGACCCGGCCCTCGACCGTCGCGAGATAGGTCTTGGGGACCTCGTGCGCGGGATGGGTAAGCGCATTAGCGAGGGCTCCATCATTCGTCAGGAGGATCAACCCCTCCGACGCCTGGTCCAGTCTGCCGACATGAAAAAGCCGCTCCGGCCTGGCTTCGACCAGCGAGGCGAGGGTCGGTCGGTCCTGCGGGTCGTCCATCGTTGAGACCACTCCAGCCGGTTTGTTCAGCGCCAGGGTGATCTTGCCTGGGTCGGTTTCGATCGGCAGGCCGTCCACTTCGATGCGGTGCCGAGCCGGGTCCACTCTCACGCCCAGTTCTCTCACCCGGATGCCGTCCACCTTGACTCGGCCGGCTTGGATCATCGCCTCGGCGCCGCGACGTGAGGCGATTCCGGAATCGGCCATGATTTTCTGAAGCCGAATCCCGTCCGGATCATAGGGAACCGATTGCTGCGGTTTGTGGTCCCCTCGCGCCGGGCGGCGCGGGCGCGCTGGATTCATAGTTGAACTGCTCCTGGTTGGGCCGGGAGCGGTCTCCCGGAAGTAATTCGCGGCTGGTGTGCGGAGCCAACCGGCCCCGTGCCTGAGTTAACAGGCTAGCCCACGCCCAGGCAGCCCGACGAAATCTCCCCTCTTCGGCCTCATCCCACAAACTGTCCGTCGGAGGACGGACGTTTGCGCGGCAAGACCGCGGCCTTGGATCTTTGCGCAGCGAAACCTGAGGAGCCAAGACTCGGCTCATTCGTCAAAGCAGCGGTGTCCCCGTAAGTGATCTAGCCGACTTGATCTTTGATTTCTTCGAGGGCTTGACCGGTCGGCAGGTGCGGGGTGAGCGGTTCCAGTTCATCCAACGAGGAGATGCCCATCCGCTCCAGGAATAGATCGGACGGCGCGTACAGCACCGCCCCGGTCCCTTCTTCCAAGCCGACCTCCTCTACCAAGCCGCGACTGGTCAGCGTCCGCATGACTGAGTCCACGTTGACACCGCGCACGGCTGAGACGCGCCCTCTTGAGATCGGCCCCTTGTATGCGACGATCGCCAAAGTCTCCAGGGCGGCTTGGGTGAGTTTGGCGGTGGCGCCGTCGCGCACGAAACGCTCGACTACCGGCGCGTAGTCGGGATGCGAGTAGATCCGCCAACCGGCGCCGACTTCCCTGAGTTCAAAACCGCGCCGGATGCCGTCGGCGGCGCCGCGGTATTCGGCCGCCAACCCTTCCAGCAGTTGGCGTGTCTGGTCGACCGGTAAGCCCACAGCTATGGCCAGGTCGGTGGTTGAAGCGGGCGCTTCCACCACCATTAGAACTGCCTCCAGGGCGGCTCTTTCGTCTCCCCTAAACTGAGCTGGTTCCCGATTCGACAACTCAGGTTCGCTCCCGTTGGTGTCCACGCCGTCGTCAAAGCCGGCAGTCATGCGAATTCCTCCGAAATCTCCAGTTCCGCTTCCCCAGCGCTGCCTGTCCAGGCGATGGTTAGCTCGCCCAGGGCCTCGGGTTGTTCGAACGTCACCTGGCCAGCCCGGAACATGTCAAGGAGGGCCAAGAACCGGGCCACTATGACGCCAAGCGACCCTTCATCCCCCGCCACCAAGGACCGGAAGGTGGCCCTGCCTGCCGCCGCTAGGTGCTCAGAGATGAGCCGGGCCTGTTCCGCTACGGACACTGCCGGGGAATGCAAATGCTCCACCGGGACCTCGACCGGCCGCGGCGGCCTCAGCAGCACCGCCGCCGCCACGGCCGCCAACTGGGCTGGACCGACCGACCAGATTAGGTCTGGCAATAGGCTGGCGAACTGGGGCTCCAATGAAGCCAGGCGCGGCACGTAGCGCGACTGCTCCGCGAAGCGGCGGGCCAAGCCGGCTGAGACCTCCTTGAAGGCCCTGTATTCCAGCAGGCGGGCGAACAGCAAGTCGCGCGCCTCTAACAATTCGAGGTCCTCGCTATCAGCCAGACCGCCTGGTAACAAGGAGGCCGCTTTAAGGTCCAGTAACGTTGCCGCCACCACCAGAAACTCCGACGCCTGCGACAGCGGCCAGTTCGCCTGGGAGCTTTGAAGAGCCTCAATGTAGGTCATGAACTCGTCGGTGACCTGCGCTAACGCCACTTCGGTGATGTCCAGCCGATGCTTCGCGATAAGCGAGACCAACAGGTCGAAGGGGCCTTCGAAATTGTCCAAACGGACAGCGAAATCACCGCTTAGCCCGCCACCCGAGCCACCGCTTGGCTCCCCCACCGGGCCGACGGCTGAACCGATGGCCGAACTGGCCGCCGAATCGGCGCCAACGCCAAGCGAAGCGGTCGAGCGGGCGGCCACCGGGACATCGCCTAAGTCCCCCGAACTAGGCGGCATCGCCCCGGGCAATCAACTCGCGAGCGAGGCGGCGGTATGACTGGGCGCCGGGGTGGTCGGGTGCGAAGGCGAGGATCGGCTCGGCTGCGACCGAGGAGTCCGGGAACTTGACGGTCCGGGCAATCACTGTGTCGAACACCTGTGCGCCGAACGCCTCTTTGACGCGGGCCAAGACCTCGCGCGAATGCAAGGTGCGGGTGTCGACCATAGTCGCCAAAATGCCGTCGATCTGCAGGCGCGGGTTGAGCCGGTCCGCTACCTTGGCGATCGTTTCGACCAGCAGGGCAACGCCGCGCAAGGCGAAATACTCGGTCTCCAGCGGGATGATCACCCCATGCGAAGCGGTCAGCGCGTTGACTGTCAACAGACCCAACGACGGCTGGCAGTCGATCAAGATAGCGTCGTAGCTGTCGAGAGCCGGGCGCAGCATCCTGGCTAGCGTCGTCTCGCGGGCGACCTCGCCCACTAGTTGGACTTCGGCGGCGCTTAGGTCAATGTTGGCAGGGGCCACGTCCAACCCCGCCAACGTGGTTGGCACAATGATGTCCGCTAGCTGGACAGACGAACTCATCAAGGCGTCATACACCGTTGGCTGGTCGTCTTTAGCGGTCGCGCCTAAGGCCACAGAAGCCGCGCCCTGCGGGTCGAAGTCCACGATCAGCACTTTGCGGCCATACTCAGCCAGAGCTGCGCCCAGGTTGATCGCGGTGGTTGTCTTACCGACGCCGCCCTTCTGGTTGCAGAGCGCTATCACGCGGGCCGGGCCGTGGCCCTGCAAGGCCGCCGGCTCAGGAAAGTCCTTGAGGCTGTCAGCAGGCTTGGTCACCCGCCCATCGTATCCGCCAACCTCCACTTCGGCGCCGTCAACACGCTTTATCCAGTCGCGCTGTCAGGCTGACATGAAAGGCCCAAACTCTGCTCCCCGGCGGGCGGTGTGGCGTCTAGGGTGCCTCGCACGGCGGCGCCGCTCGCCTTCAGCACTCTCGCCATGGTCTTGTCATCCGTAATGACGTAGTCGATGGCCTCTGCCACGAGGTTGGCAGTGGCCACATGGATGGCGTCAAGCGACTTGATGGTCTGGGGGATGGCGCGGGTGCCCGCCACGACCGCACTGCTAATGGCAGCCAAGTGAATCCGAGCCAGCCCTCTCGCCACGTCCTGGATGAAGCCGGCCTTGGCTGGGTCCTCATTCGTGAGCCGCACCGCCGCTCGGTCAGCTTCGACCGCGAGAAGCTGGGAACTCACCAGCCTGATGGTTGGATCCTCAAGAATCGCCTTCGCGGTCGCATGCCCTGGCGCGTCAGTCAGAAGAGCCCGCAGGAAAGATGACGCATCAATATACGCGGTGCTCACCGCGTCACCGCGTCCGATGGTTCACGCC
>JAIRNM010000188.1 GCA_031258055.1 Bifidobacteriaceae bacterium | reverse complement strand
CGGTCGCCCGCACCTCGGTGGGAAACAACTCGTTGGGGTACAGCCACTGCAAGATCCCAGGACCTCCGGAGAAGAACGCGTACACCGCGAACGCGCCTACAATCACCCAAATGGGCGCGCCCGGCGCGATCCCCGGGACCAATAGGCCCACCACCATCAGCCCGAGCGACCCGATCAAGAGCGGCCGCCGTCCCAGCGAGTTCAGCCAGAACATCGCCGGGAGGGTGCCGATGAGGAAGAACGTCGAGACCAGCGCCTCTCCCAAGACCGCACGGCTCCCCTCCCCCAAGGCGAACGCGGCCATTATCCTCGGCCCAAAGGTATACATCGCGTACATCGGCACCACTTGGCAGAGGATCAGCAGTCCTAGGAACACGATCCGGCCCAAGTAGCCCGCCCTGAACACCGCCCCGAAGCCCGGTTTGGCGACTGGCCTGTCCTCCAGCCGGACGACCTGCCCGAAGACGCGGTCCATCACGGCCGCCGCCTCCGCCTGGCGCCCGCGGCGCATCAGCCAACGGGGTGATTCGGGGATGTCGTGGCGCCCCACCAGCAGCACGACGCAAGGCACGATGGCGCTCCCCAGCATCCAGCGCCACCCGCCCGCCGTGTGGTACAGCCCGAACCCGACGAAGGCGGCGGCGGTCGCACCTAGATACCAGGCGCCGGACACCAGCCCCATGCCGGTGGCTCGCTGCCGTTTCGGTGTGAACTCTGCGATCAGCGAGGTCGCTATGGGGTAGTCCGCGCCGATGAAGAATCCCAGCGCGAACCTTAGCGCCACTAGCTGCCACGGTTCGGCCACCAAGCACGCCGCCAGGGAGGCGAGCCCAATGGCGGCCACGTCAACGATGAACATCCGCCGACGCCCCAGCAGGTCAGTCAGACGACCCCCAACCAAAGAGCCCAGGAAGATCCCAGCTAGGGCGGCCGCCCCGATCAAGGCTGTTTGCCGGGCGGTCAGGCTCAGCGCGTCCGTTAACTGGATCAGCGCCACCCCGATGATGGACAGCACGTAGCCGTCCAAGAAACTGCCACCCGAGGAGAAGAACACCACCTTCTTGATGAAGGGGGTCATCGCCACATCGTCGATCAAGTTGGCCTGGCTGGGCACCGCGAAAACCTACTTCCTTACTTCCACTCGATGACGCCCCAGTTCAAATGGGGTTTCGCCGCCGGGTCGCCCGCCTGGACAAGGCGGAAGCGGGCCTCCGCTGGCCCGACCTGCCATAGTTCGGTGGCGAGCTTGTCGCCAGGGTGGACAGGCGCTGTGATGCGGGTCTTGAACCGGGTCAGCCGCTCCGGCTCGTCCGGGATGAAGGTCTTGATGAAGTGCCGCATAACCACGCCCGCGTAGCTGATCGCGTGAAGGATGGGCCTGGGCTCGTTGTTCCGGGCGGCGTAATCCCAATCGATGTGCTGCGGGTGGTAGTCGCCGCTGAGGCGGTAGATCAGCGCCTGGTTGAACGGGATAGTTTCCTCCACTCGCGCGTCCGGCTCCCGCTCCGGCATGTCAACAATGTCTTTGGGTGGCTTTGGGCCGCCCCAGCCGCCGTCGTAGATCAAGCAGTCCCAGCTCTCGGTGGTGAAAAGCAATTCGCCGTCGGCGCCGCGGGTGTCCCCGATGTGCTGGGCCAGCAGGCCGCGGCCCTCGCCCCGGTCGAACAGACCCTCCAGGCGCACCATGGTTTCGAGTTGGTCCGCCATCTTGGTGATTGGCTGGTGGAACTTGATGTCGAAACCCCAATGGAGCGACCCGGCATAGTTGTAGCCGTAGTCGATGGTCCTGGTCACGGCGCTGTCTACGATCAGCATGGCGCCGTACATGGGCAGGACCTTCAGTTGCGGGTCGCGCTCGTCGTGCTCGTTGAGGTAGATCAGGTCTTCCCGGCCGTCCAACCCGGCCCCGCAACCCAGCGCGAACAGCTCCAAGTCGCGGAACGTGTAGTCGCGCTTGAACGGGCCGAACGTTTGGCCCACCATTTCCGTTTTGATTCTTCCCATTGTTTCCTTCCTTCATTTGTGGTCGGCACCAACGCCGACCGGCTGGTCATCGCTAAGCAACTTCTTGGCGATCTTCATTGACGGCGTCCTCGGGAAATCTCGTGCGAACTCCACCACAGTTGGCACTTTGAATTCCGCCAGGTGCGCCCGGCAGTGGTCTTGGACTTCGGCGGCGCTGAGCTGGGCGCCAGGAACAAGCCGGACAAACGCTTTCACCGCCTGGTCGCGGACCGGATCCGGCACACCCACCACGGCCGCCTCGGCGATTAGCGGGTGCGCGGTCAGGACGCACTCGACTTCCGTGGACGAGACGTTCTCCCCCGACCGTTTGATCAAGTTGACGGACCGGTCAACGAAGTAGAACCAACCGTCGTCGTCCTGGTATCCCTGGTCGCCAGTCGAGAGCCAGCCGTCCTGGCTGAGTGCCCGCCGGGTCGCGCCATGGTCTCCGAAATACCCGGCCATCAGCGACCGCCCAGGCACCCCTCTGACGCGCAGTTCCCCCACCTCGTAAGCCGGCGCCTCGC
>JAIRNM010000168.1 GCA_031258055.1 Bifidobacteriaceae bacterium | reverse complement strand
TTGGCGGGCCGCCAAACCAAGCAATCCTACAATGGCCTTCCCAAAGCGGGGCTTGGCTATCTTCTGGTCCGAGGTGATAAGGTGCCGTGCAATGTACCCGAAACGCCTACTCCGCTCCGGCCTACGGAGCGCCCAGCGTTTAACCGGTGCTCTTTTCCCCAGCCTGGCTTATCGTCCTATCGCCGTGCGGCCGTACCGCTCGGCACCCCCTTCACTCGCGTCAGAGCCAACGGGACGGTCGAAACGGTTGTTGGCATTGGGCGACCTGGTGGCTGGCGCGGACAAGCCGCTGCGTTTATGGCTTGAGTCCCGGCCTAGTGTGCGGGTTGGGCTGGCCGAAGCAGCTGAGCTGGTCGAAGACTGGGCCACGGCTGATCTGGTGATTGTCGAGCCGTCCGAGCTGGCTCCTGAGCAGGTCGCAGCCCGGATTGCCACGGCCGGTGATGACGGTCCAGCGCGCTTCTTATGGCTGGTCGCGGGCGTGAGGGAGGCTGAGGCGTTTCTGCCTCTGGCGGATCGTTTCGACTATGTTTTTGCTGCCGAATTGGACGTAGCGGCGGAACTAACCCGGCGCTTGGGCCCTGGCCGGGTAGGACTGGCACCTTTGGCCGGGCGGACGCGAACCGACGCTGGCTTGTCCGACCCCAGGGGCGGCATCGAGCATGATCCTTCCTCTGAAACCAGGCTGAATCCCGACCTTCTGGACCAACTGATCAGTGCCGGTCGGGCCGCCTGCCCCTATGACCGGGCTACCTGGAACTTCCTGGGGCTAGTGCCGAGCGCTGGGCGCGAGATCATGGCTGAGCCGGAAGCGGTTGCGAGCGAACACTCCTGGTCAGCGCGGCTGGCGCAGATGGTCCTGCAAGCGAACGGTGGCCAGCCAACCGGGCAGGCCTGGGCGGCAGCGGTGGGCGAGGTGACCATGAGCGAAAGCGGCATGGAGATCGTGCCTGAGGCTTGGCCGGAAGCCGAACGGCAAGTCGACGGCGGTTACCTGCGGGCGCGGCAGGTTGATGGCGGGTTGAATTGGGAAGTTGAGCCGGGGAAGACAACCAACTTTTCGCTCACCTTGCGCGGTTCGTTGCCGGTTGATCAGGTGAGTAGTGAGGGGCGGATCTACGTCCGGCTAGAGGGCAGCGGACCGCTTGATGGGCAAGTCTGTGTCGTTTTGGCGGATCGCTTCGGTCGGCCGGTCGAGGCAAGCTGGATGAGTTGGAACGTGCTCAACTGCGTTGTTGTTCCGGCCCAGGCGTCCCGTCTGCGTTTAGCGATCAGGGCACTCGGTAGCGGTAGAGCCCGCTTCACTGCGCTGCGACTGGCGTCCCACGACCAGCACTGGGCACTGCCGCTGCGATCAGCACGCGACCGACTGTTAGTGCTGAGCGACAGTTACCCCAGCTATGGCAACATTTACAGCTTCGGTTTTGTCCACTCCAGAGTCAGGGCTTACCAGAAGCTTGGCCTAGATGTCGATGTGATGGTCGTGCGGCCAAGTGCGCCCAAGACGTGGCGCGAATACGATGGGGTGCAGGTCCTGGAGGGATCGGCGGGACTGCTTGAACAGCTACTCGAAAGCGAACGCTACAACGCGGTGGCGGTGCATTTCTTGAAACCTCATCTTTGGGAGACCCTGGCCCCCTTTACGGGGCGGTTGCCGTTGACCATCTGGGTCCACGGTGCCGATATCCAACCATGGTGGCGGCGCGGGCATCTGATCGACTCGCCAGAGAAGCAGGCGTGGTTTGAGGACCACACTGAGAGGTTGATGAAGATGTGGCGACCAGTCTTGGCGGCTGGCACAGATCAAGCACCGGTGCGCTTCGTCTTTGTGTCGAAGACTTTCGCGGGCGAAGTCGCGGCGGATTTGACCGCTCTTGGCATGGAATTGTCTGCGGGACGGGTCAATGTCATCCCCAATCCGGTGGACACAGAACTATTTGCTTACCAGCCTAAGGATGTTGAGCAGCGCAAGCGCATCTTGATGATACGGAGCTTTGGCACCCGCAAGTACGGCACTGACTTGGCGTCGGCCGCCATCAGGGAGCTTTCCAGTTCGCCAGTCTTTGATGATTTGGAGTTCTTAATCGTCGGCGATGGCGACCTGTGGGAAGAAGATATGGGACCGCTGGCACGGTTCGCGAATGTCAAATTTGATCGGCGTTTCATAACCCATGACGAAATCGCGGTGTTGCAACGGGACTACGGTGTCATGTTACAGCCGACACGCTGGGATTCACAGGGCGTGTCGCGCGACGAAGCGATGGCGTCAGGGCTGGTGGTGATCTCGAACGCGACGGCGGCGGTGCCGGAGTTCCTGTCTGAGGCGGAAGGTTACCTTGCCGGGCCGGAAGACTCCCACGGCATCGCCCGGGCTGTGGAGCACCTTTATCATCACCCGGAGGTTTTCGCGCGAAAGTCGGCAGCGGCGGCGGCCAGAGTGCGCTCCACCCTGAACTCGGTCGAACTGGCTCGTCAGGAGATCGCTTTGTTGAAGGAGGGGACCCTTGTCCGCTGAGCGGCCGCACGTGTTGATGGTGGTCCCTAACGAAATCGAGCACGACAACCGCGTTCGCAAAGAGGCTTTGGCGGCTCATGCGGCCGGTTACCGGGTGACGATGCTCTACGTCAAGGTTGGAGGCGGCCGTGAGCCAGTGCGAGGAGAGTTCTCTGGCGTCGAGACTATAGGCGTTCGACTCAGGTATCGCCTCAAGAACCGACGCCAGGTCCGCAGCGCCGCACTGGCGGGCTGGCTGCCGCTGTGGCGCTATTGGACTGTTGACACCTTGGATGACGCCGCCCAGGCCGTGGAAGCCCGCGAGGCACGGGCGCCGACTCGGGGCGGATATGCGATGGCTTTGGCCAAACTGGCCCGGGCTGTGTTTCGGTTCCGGGCCCACTTCTTCCGCTCCCATAGGCGCCGCCAGCTTAAGCGACCGGCCCCCCGGTCAGCCAACTGGCGGCGCTACTTGAATGAAGTCGCTGATATGGATGCCGTTGTTACGCCCTGGATTTTGCGCTTGAAACCGGATCTAATCCACATCAACGACGTCTATGTCTTGTCCGCCGCGGTCAATGCCCAGGCCGTACTGGCCAAACGGGGCCAGCCCGTGCCAATGGTCTACGACGCCCACGAATATGTCGCGGAGTATCCACGCTGGTCCGTTAAGGCGCAGGCGGCGTACATAGCCCTAGAACGGGACTTAGCGCCGAAGTTCGACGCGGTGGTGACGGTTTCGGAACCGATTGCTGATGCCATGGAAGAGGATCTGCGATTACCCCGGCGCCCGGTGGTAGTTCACAACGCGCCGGATCCGGAGGCGGCCGAACCTTGCCCGAATGATTCCATACGCGAAGCTGCTGGGGTTGGGCCTGGGGTTCCCCTGATCGTCTATTCGGGTGTCATTCAGCATCAGCGCAATGTACCCGGCGTGATCAAAGCTCTGCCGCTGCTCCCGGAGGTTCATTTGGCGGTCATTTGCGTGCCATCGACCAGCGTTCCATTGGCCGTCGCCCTGCGAGAGGTGGCGCATTCGCTGGGTGTGGCTGACCGTGTCCACCTGGTCGAACCGGTTGCGCCCACTCAGATTGCCTCCTTCATGTCCAGCGCCGATGTGGGGGTCGACCCTATGGACCGCAACTGGGGACAGCATGCGGTGTGTTTGCCGAACAAGCTATTCGACTATTTGCACGCCGGATTGGCTGTGGCCGTGTCTAACAATGAGTGTGAGCGGGCCTTCGTGGCGGCGGACAACCTGGGTACGATTTTCGATCCCGGTTCAACAGAAGAGATCGCTGCTGCGATCCGTCAGGCGTTAGAGCGTCGTGACGAATTCGTCGCCAGCGCCCGGGCAGCCGGGGTGGTGGAACGCTATGCCTGGAAAGCGCAGGTGGCCCGATTGATCAGGCTGTACCAGGAACTGCTTCCGGCAGATCAACCGACCAACTCAGAAGAGCCTGGCGGACTCCTTAACTCCGGCAAGCGCGAGGACCTCCGAACATGACTCGTCCTGTCAGGCTGGTGTTGATGCCGGGGAACGATGTGTTGGTTGATGCCCGGGTGATGAAGAATCTGCGGACGGCGGCAGAGCTGGGTTATGACGCTATTGGCTTAGGCATTTGTCGGGGTGAGGCGGTTCGTGAGGAAGTCTTCGACTGGGGTGGCCGGGTGGTGGTGTGGCCGGTCAGTTCGCGCATTGAGAGTTGGCGGCGTTACCGTCCAGGCCGGTTTTTCTTCGACCGCACTAGCCGGTCTACCGGACGCGCCTACGCCGCCTTCCTGCGGAGTGAACTGGGCTTTGTGGCCGGTCGGGAGAAGCGAGACGGTTCGCGCGCGGCATCGACCGGGCCTGGTCGTGTTGACTCAGGCGGTTGGGGTCGCCTGATCGGCTTGGGGCGTCGGATTCATGTGATCTTGGTTCGCTTGTGGGTCAAGGCTCGGAGTTTGCGGGCGGATGCGGAGTTGCGTCATGAAGGATGGCAGCCGGGTCGTCTAGAAGCATGGCGGCAGCGGCGCTTTTGGTGGTTGCGGGTCACGCCGTGGCGAGCGCGCTGGCGTTCGGCGGTGCCGGAGGCGATTGATCGAGCAATTGTCTTGGGTGGCGTGCTGGATGAATTGGCGCCGGACATTGTGCATGTTCATGATGTTTATATGATGCATGTGGCAGCCTATTACGCGGCGCGGGTGGCCGAAACCGGTAGGAAAGTGCGTTTGATTTACGATGCGCGTGAGTTTGTGCCAGGGTTGGCGCATGTTCCGCCTAAGCGGGTGGAGGCTTATGCGCGTTTAGAAGCTGAGTTTATGCGGGATTTTGATCGGGTGGTGAGTGTTTCAGAGCCGATGGCTCGGGCGGTGGCCAAGCGTCATCGGTTGAGGCGATTTCCGGACATTGTGATGAACGCGCCGATGCGCGATGACGTGGCTGACGATGTTCCGAGCGTTCGCCTCGCCGCCGGTGTGCAGGAGGGTGTGCCGTTGGTGGTGTACTCCGGTGTGGTCAATCCGGCGCGCGGTGTGGGGACGGTCCTTGAGGCGTTGGCCTTGTTGGATGGGGTTCATTTGGCGGTGGTGGCGAATAACCGCGGTCCGGCGGTACTGGCCTTGATTGAGCGGGCGCGGCGTTTGGGTTTGTCGGACCGTTTGCGGTTCGTTCCGTTTGTTCCTCACGATCAGGTGACGCGTTATTTGGCTGATGCGGACGTGGGTATATGTCCGCTGAGTCATACTCTGAATCACGACTTGACGGTGACGAATAAGTTCTGTGAGTATCTTGAGGCTGGTTTGCCGGTGGTTACGTCAGATACCCCGGCGCAGGCTGACCTGGTTGAAGAGTTGGCGGTGGGCGGTGTGTTCAAGGCTGATGACGTGGCGGATTGTGCGCGTGTTTTAGGCGAGGTGTTGGACAAACGGGCGGAGTTGTCGAAAAGGATTATTGGTGACGGCGAATTGCAATACCGGTTTGGCTGGGCCGCTCAAAGTGAAGTGTTGGCTCATGTTTACGCGGAGGAAGCCCTGGCTTTGGGCTTGACCCCGCCAGCACCGCTGCCGTAATGTCTCGGACGCGGCGCCTCAGCTATCGGCCCCCCAGCGGTGGGTCGGAGGGGGTGGCGCCATGACTCCGCCCTATCCGCCGTCGGTACGGCTAAGACCGCTAATGGGCCAGTACTTCGCCCTGAACCTGGTGGTCAATCTGGCCAACGGAGGTGCGGCGACCT
>JAIRNM010000143.1 GCA_031258055.1 Bifidobacteriaceae bacterium | reverse complement strand
GACCATACGGACCAACTCCGCGCCCGGCAGTGGCGGCACCCCGAGCAGGTCGCCCAAGACTTGGCGATTAGTCAACGGCGGTGTCACCAGGTTGACCAGCCGAAGTCCCAAGCGGCGCGTCACCCTAAGATCGTCCGCTAGGCGCGCCAAGTCGTAATGCTGTTTAGTTGAGTCGGGGTTGAGCGCCGCCAACCGCGCCAAGTCCCGCGCGGGGTTGCGGATCTCTGAGCGGTGCGGGCCGCCGAAGACATGGGGGAGGCGCACCACCGTGGTATCCCAGCGGTCCTGGCACCAGCGCTCAAGTTCGTAACGGTGGCGCGCGTAGGGCTCCAACAAGAGCGGGTTGATGGCGGCAAATTCGTCCACCCCGAGAGGCACCGGATAGACGGCGCAAGACGAGATCAGTGTCACATGCGAGATCCGGCAGGTCGCCATGACCTCTTGGAGCCGCCGGATGGCGTAGAGGTCCTGCGAGGGGGCCTGGTTGGTGGCCCAGGCGAGGGGGGCAAGGGCGGTCGCCACAACTGAATCATGGTCGGTTTGGACAGCGTCTTCAATTTGGTCGGCGGCGTAGATCCGATCGAAATCAATCGTCTCAGCCAGGGCCGCTCCGATCGAGTCGACTGAATTGATCAGAGTCCGCACTTCTCGCCTCCTTCCCAGCGGGAGACAAACTTAGGTCATAAGTCGCAGGAGCCAAGTCAAGCGGCGGCGAAAGTCCGCGATTTGGACAATTCCCCAGCTAGCGGGAGCCGTCGGTGGACAATAGCTAGATGGGGTGGCAGCAGTTCGCACTGGTGGCGGCCGGCGGCGCTGCTGGCACGCTGGCCCGCTGGGGCCTGAGCGTAGCCGCCTATCCGGGGTCGGCGGCCTGGCCTTGGGTCACCTTCGCCATCAACCTGGCCGGGTCTTTCGCGCTCGGGTTCCTGTACGGATGGACAACTCGCCGAGGCGACGTCCGCTGGCGTCTACTCCTAGGCGTCGGCCTGTTGGGGGGTTTCACCACCTATTCGGCTTTCTCCGTTGAGGTGATCACCCTCGCTATGGCCGATGCCGTCTTCAGCGCCGCCGCCTACGCCCTCACCTCCGTTCTGGGCGGTCTGGCTGTCGCCTGGTTCGGTTTGGCGCTGGGACGGCGGTTGGTCCGAGGAACACCATGACCTGGCTGGCCATTGCTCTGGCCATTGCTCTGGGCGGCGCGCTTGGTAGCTGCGCTCGCTACGGCATCGGCCTATTGTTCGAACGCTGGTGGCCAGAAGGAGGGGGTCAGGCGCAATCGGCTGCCACGTTGGCTGTCAACGTCTTGGGCTCAGCCCTGGCGGGCTGCTTAGCGGGCTATCTGGCCGGTCGCTCAGTGACCACCGTCGCGGCGGAACTAGTCTGGACGAACGGATGGAGCGGCATCGCCGGTATCGCTGCCGTCGGCCTGCTGGGCGGTTTCACCACCTTTTCGGCTGCCTCTGTGCAGGCGGCCCAGCTAGCCGAAAGCGCCGACGGCTGGCCCCGGACAAAGGCCTTGGCGTCCGCCTGCCTGATGGCGGTGGCCTCAATTGGCGCTGGCGCTTTGGGCTTCGCGCTGTCCCGATGAAGCGGAAGTGGCCGTGGCTTTGGCTTCGCGGTGCTCCTCGGCCTTCTTGAGGATTTCGGTCAGACGGTTGGCGGCGGCGACAACGGCGGCGGCGTGGATGCGGCCGGGTTGGCGGGAGATGCGCTCGACCGGCCCGGATACCGACACGGCGGCCAGAACGCGGCCATTCGGGCCGCGCACCGGGGCTGAGACGGAGGCGGCGCCCGCTTCGCGTTCGGCCACGGACTGCGCCCAGCCGTGGCGGCGAACGGCGGCGAGCATCGTGGCGGTGAACTTGGCCTCAATCAGTCCGCGGTGCAGGCGGTCGGGTTCTTCCCAGGCCAATAGCACTTGGGCAGCCGAACCGGCGTGCATCGACAGCACCGCGCCAACCGGAATTGAATCACGCAGGCCCATCGGCCTTTCAGCGGCGGCGACGCAGACCCGCTGGTCGCCCTGGCGCCTAAAGAGTTGGGCTGATTCGCCGCTGTGATCGCGCAACGCTGCCAGCACCGGCCCGGCTGAAACCAGCAGAACGTCTTCACCGGCGGCCGCGGCCAATTCGTTCAGACGCCGTCCCAGCACGAACCGGCCCTGCATGTCGCGATCTACCATCCGATGATGCTCCAGGGCCACGGCCAGGCGGTGAACGGTCGGTCTGGCCAGCCCGGTCGAAGTCACCAACTGGGCTAAAGTCGCAGGTCCAGACTCCAAAGCGTTGAGTACCGAGGCAGCCTTGTCGAGCACTCCGACTCCGCTAGTATTGTCCATGTATTGATACTTTCATTCCAAACTGTGAGACGCAAGTTTGTTTGCGAATCGTCTCCCAAGCCGAAATAAGGAGCCGAACAGCCATGGCCACAACCTTGGCGGAGAAGATCTGGAACGCGCACATTGTCCGGCCCGGCGCCGACGGCGAACCCGATCTGTTGTACATCGACCTGCACATGGTCCATGAAGTGACCTCGCCGCAGGCTTTCGAGGGTCTGCGCTTGGCTGGACGGCGGCCGCGGCGACCT
>JAIRNM010000042.1 GCA_031258055.1 Bifidobacteriaceae bacterium | reverse complement strand
CCACATGTTCACCCACTACGACGGCGTGCTCAAGGTTGACGGCGAGGTCGGCAACAAGAAGACTTACGACCCGCGCGCCTGGGGCAAGGCCGGAGAAGCGGGCATGGCCGCCCGCGTGGTCGAGGCCGCCCAGCAACTCGGCTCAGCCGGCCAAAAGGGTTCGTACTGACCTATGAGCCGTTGGCCGATGCCGCGTGGCGGGGGGCGCCGCCCGGCATCGGCCAGCCCGCGACTACGACCCAGGCCAGAGACTCCAAGGTGCTGGCGCAAGGCCGCATCAGGCCCTTCCTGTCAGTTCTTCACTAAGTGATCTCTCTCAGCCGAATCTGAGGTCTTCAAGGGGGTCGCAGGCCCTATCCAGGCGTCTGCGGAATCTCGTTTTCGCAGTAGATGGCGGCTTTGTCCGCAGTTCGGTGGTACTGTTGCCGACTACCGAGCAGGCGCGCAGCGAAACGCCCATTTGGACTCGGATATAGGCACTTCTAGCGCAAAGGATCCCACCGATGACGCAGCCCCCGTCGGACGCCGCACAGCCGTCCGCAGACTCGCCACCACCCCAGATATATCAGCCGCCAGTTGATCACCAACCCTCTCAAGGCTACCAACAACCACAGGCGTATCAGTCGGCCCAGGGCTACCAACAACCACAGGCGTATCCACCGGCCCAGGGCTACCAACAACCACAGACCTATCAGTCGCCTGGGGTCTATCAGCCGCCACAACCAGTTGTCTATCAGCAACCGCAGGCATTGCCTGTGTATCAGTCTGCGGGGCCCGTGGCTTATCAGCAGCCAGTGGTCTACCAACAGGTGTTAGGCCCGGTGCGCGAGCCGAAATCGAAGCTGGCGGCTGGCCTTCTGGGAATCTTCTTAGGTGGGCTTGGTGTCCATAATTTTTACCTCGGCTACACCGGCAAGGCTGTGGCCCAGTTGTTGATCTCGGTGCTAAGCATCGGGTTGTTGGCTATCGTCAGCGTTATTTGGGGCCTCATCGAAGGCATTATGATCCTCGCCGGTTCCATCAAGACCGACGGATATGGCGTGCCGCTGCGAGACTAAAGCGATGGGTTCGCGGCTGTTGGCGTCCTTTGGCGAGCCCGGTGTCGCGGATGCATCCGGGTTGGGATCGGTCTAGAGTCGGTCGTTCGGGGTTCCTCGGATAGGTAGCGCCCGGCCGCACTGGTTCTTGGTTGTTGACGCTGGACCACACGCCGCATGCCCAAGCTGTGGGCGACACCGCGTCCCTTCAGTCGCGAGGACACCCCGCGCGCAGGCGCGGGATCTCGGCGGGCAAGAGAGATCCCGCGACTCCGCTCCGCTCCGCGCGGGACGAGGGGGGTGAGGCGAAGATAACAGTTTGGTCACAGATCGCCGCTGGCGCCGGGATCGGCTTGACAATAATTAGTAAGGAAGGTTTACTAACAATATGAACGGCAGTGTGGCCCGACGCGAGGGCGGTTTGAGCGGAGTTCGCCTCCGGCCCACCGCCAAAGCCCACCCCGGGCACTCCAGGACCCACAACCGTTCCCTGGTCCTCAGTTCTCTTTTCCACACGGGACCGTTGTCTAGGGCCGAACTGGCCAGGACCACCGGGCTGACCCGCGTCACCATTTCAGACCTGGTGGCTCAGTTGGCGGCGGAAGGACTCATCGAAGACCTGGGCGCTCGCACCGAAGCGCGCGTCGGCAAGCCGGCCAGTCTGATCGACATCAATGCCAGCGGCCATGTGGTGGCCGCCTTAGATCTCTCCGACATCAACCAGGCCAGGGGCGCGCTGGTCACTTTGCGCGGCGAAATCGTTGGGCGGGCCACTGTCAAGACGGCGGGTGCCGCCGGTGAAGCCGTCTTAGACCATGCTGCAGCCCTAGCGAAGAAGCTGATCGGAAAGGTCAGCGAGGCTAGATTGCTAGGCGTCGGGGTTGCCGCCCCGGGAGTGGTGCGCCCGGACGGCGTTGTGACCTACGCCAAGGACTACCAGTGGCGCGATTTCGCTTTGGCCCAAACGCTTCACGACCGCCTCAAGCCCGACCCAGACGCCCCGGTCTTCGTGGCCAACGACGCGAACCTTCGGGCGCTGGCCGAGTTCACCTTCGCTGGCGCCAGCGCCCAGGGTCTCATGGAGGTATCACTGACAGACGGCTTGGGCGCCGGAATCCTGCTGGACGGCAGTCTCCTCCTCGGGCCATCCAACGCGGCAGGCGAGATAGGCCACATTCCGGCCATGGCCGGAGGTGAACCTTGCACCTGCGGACGAAGTGGCTGTCTGGAGACAGTGCTCAACCGCCGAGTGCTAGGAACCGGCCGGGCAACCGGCTCTGCCTCTCTCGACGCGGGAACGAACCCTGACCCGGCCACGCTCGCCAAAGTTGGCGAATCAACGGCTGCCGTCCTGGGGCCAATCGTGTCGGCCTTCAACTTGAGTGACTTAGTGTTCGCGGACCCGAGGGGAATGTTCACCCCGGTGGTGTTAGCGGCCATAAGAGACGGCCTGGCGCAGCGTTTGCTGCCAGAAATCATGGCCGATCTGGATGTCCGCGTCAGCGCGCTTGGCTCTGACGCGGCTCTGTTGGGAGCTGTTGCCCTGGTCTTGTCGGAACAACTCGGCTTGACCTGAAACGCAAGGGCGCGTGACAACTTGGACGCGCCAAACTAGGAAAGGAATATTGGGAGTGAAGAGAATAACCGGCGCGGCGGCCCTGATTGCCGCCGCCGCCCTGGCTTTGACTGGCTGCGGCGGAAGCGAAAAGGAAAACACTAAGGACAGCGTCGGCACGGGGGAAGACAAAGAATTAGTCCTCTGGCTGGCCGGCAATGACACCAACGACGACTTGCGCAAGTATCTGACAGATGAATTCCAAAAGGAAAACGACGGCTGGACGCTGAAGATCGAAACCATTGACTGGGGCGATCTGGTGACAAAGCTGAACACCGCTATGCCGGACGAGAAGAACACCCCGGACGTAGTTGAAGTCGGCAACACGCAGTCTCCAACCTTCACCAATGTTGGCGCCTTCATGGATATCACCGACATGTATGAAGAACTGGGCGGGACGGACCTGCTCGAATCATTCGTCGAAGTCGGCATGGTGGACGGCAAGAACTACACCCTGCCCTATTACTTCGGCTCTCGCTACATGTTCTACCGCGTCGACGTCTGGGCGGAGGCTGGCGTGGCGGTCCCAACCACTTTGGATGAGTTCAACGCCGCCGTGGCCAAGATCGCTGAAGTCAACCCGCGCGCGATCCAAGATTTCTCCGGCTTCTTCTTGGGCGGAGCGGACTGGCGCAACGGCATCTCCTGGGTCTTCGCCAATGGTGGCGAAATCGCCAAGAAGGACGGCGACCAGTGGGTTTCGACCCTCTCCGACCCGAACACGATCAAAGGCTTGGAACAACTCCAGCAAATCCACCTGAAAGCGTCAATGGCCCCGGCTGATGCTAAAGACCAGAGCCCCTGGCTCTACATCAACGACTCAGATGAGGCGACCGAAGAGGACTCGTCAGTCACGTCGACTAGCCTCGCCGCCGCCACAATCATGGCGCCGGGTTGGGCTCACTGGTCGATCGGCGACCCAGCCCTGGACGCCAACGGCGAGCCAGAACGCAATGAAGGCGGCGTTATTATACGCGAGTGGAATCCCGAGAAGTTCGGCGTCT
>JAIRNM010000016.1 GCA_031258055.1 Bifidobacteriaceae bacterium | reverse complement strand
GGGAGCGGCGCGCTCCTCAAGGGCGCGGTGACGGTGGAGTGACCGCGTCGGCGCGCGACCCGGCGTGACCCCCGGCCGATTGCCTGGTCAACGTCCAGCCCTGGGCTGGGCCGAGCAGGCGACCGGAGGCCGTCAACGGGGTGGCTCTCAACTGGAACGCCATCTCGGTCATTGAGATGCGGCGGCCGCCGCGGCCGGGCTGAGAGGCCAGCCCGACCTCCTAGGGCTGGCTGTTACGCAGCAGCCGAACAGATGCCCAAGTCCGCACAGAGTAGGACTATTCGTGGATCGCGCGCTCCTGGCGCAGACCTGCGATCTCCCTGCCCACTCGCAGGTAAATGCCAGCTACGAGCATTGAGAAGAGCGCCGCGACGCCAAACAGCAGTCCGACAAACCAGCGCGCGGCTGGGAAGCTCCAAATCGCGGACAGGAAGGCGCCCACTCCCGACCAGAATCCTTGCCCTTCGAGCATCGCGTCCAGCCCGACCACAGCCAAGACGACCGCCACTATCCCGAGGTCCACGGCCCACAACGCCACCATTTGGCGGGCCCCGGTCCGAAACCGGTCAGCGTAGGCGATCCGCGAGTCCAAGTCGCTAAACAACTCGAATGGCCCGAGGGCGGTTCGGCGCCGGACAATCAAGCAATGATCTTGCGCGATTGCGACTATCTCCGCCCCCGAATCGACCAACGCGGTCAGGTAATCCTGCATGTCAGGGGCGAAATACGGCCTTGGCAGGAAGTCGCATCGGACCGCGTATTCGCCGGGCGTAGAGCGTTCGAAGCCGTAGCGCAGCGGCCCGCAATCAACTACCGCCCAGCCTTGGGCGGCCTGCTCATTCAGCCAACGCTCGGTCGGGTAGACCATCACCGAGGTGTAGAACCGGCGTCGAGCGGCGGGCGGCAGGGACGCGAGATGTTTGTCGAACACCGGTTTGCTTGGGAACTTGAAAACGCCGTAGGCGGTGAAGACGCGATACTGCCTGCCCCGGCCAGACGGTGGCTTGGCGCGCTTCACGACCGCTCCCCTTCCAGCACCCGCGAGCCGTTGGCCATCAGTTCCCGCAGTCTGGCCAACTCCGTTTCCAGTGCCGCCCGGCCCGCTGCCGCGAGAGCGTACTCTTTGCGTCGCGAGTCTTCTTGGGCGGGCAGTTCTTCGATCCAGCCGCGTTCGGCCAGGGTGCTCAGCGCGCCGTAGAGTGTGCCGGCCGCCAGGTTGACCCGGCCTCCGCTCATCGCCTCCACCTCCTGCATGATGCCGTAGCCGTGCCGCTTTCCATGAGCCAGGGACAGCAGGATGTAATAGACAGCCTCGGTCAGCGCCACATCCCCAGGCACCCCAAACTCCCTTCCGCCGTCACCAGCAAGTGGGTCCGCCACCGTTGCAACGGCCACCGGTATATCGACACACGATATAATAACTACATCGCCCCTGCGGCGCCCGGCCACCAACCGGTGGCGGGGCGTCAGGACCAGAGGAGGTCGAGGGGCGCGGCGCTGATCCGCTTGCCTAGCGGCACCTGCCGGGGCCCGGTGTGTAGGACCAAGCCAGCGACGAAGCGCTCCCCTAGCTTCTCGCGCAGGTGGATGAGCCCCCGCGCGTCCTTGGCCTGGAAGCTGGCCGCCGCCTTGACCTCGACCCCGACGACTCGGCCGTCAGCCGCCTCAAGGATTATGTCCACCTCGTGACCATCGGAGTCACGAAAATGCGCGAGCCTCGCCGTGGTCTGGGACCAGCCGAGCTGCCGACGCAGCTCGCCGACCGCGAACGCCTCGACCAAGCCCCCCGCTGCATCGGCGTTCCGGCCGGGCTCCAGACCGGGCGCGGCCAGGTTCAACAGGTGGGCGGCGAGGCCCGTGTCCAGCAGGTAGGTCTTGTGCGCCTTTACCGCCCGCTTGGTCAGCGAGGTAGACCAGCTCAGGAGATCGTGCGTCAAGTAGAGCGTGTCGAGCAGGGCGAGATAGGGGTCAAGAGTCCGGCGAGGCAGCCCGGCGTCGTTGGCCAGCGAGGCGACGACCATCTCAGAGCCCTGGCGCGCCGCAATCATCTCCAAGACGCGAGGCAAGTCGCGCAGTCGGCGCAGGCCGCTGATGTCGGCGGCATCGCGACCCGCGACTAGCGACAGGTAGGATGCGTACCAACGGCCACGCCTATTCGCCGGACGGGACCCCGGCTCGGGGTAGGACCCGGCCACCACCAGATCCATGTAGTCGCGCCGCTGGAGGCGGCTGTTGTGTCCTGCGGGTAGGCGACCCTCCAAGGCGCGGTCCACGAAGCTGTCGGCCCTGCCGTGAAGCTCCCCTTGGGAGAAGCCGTACAGGGTGGCGACTTCCGCCCGCCCTGCGAGCGCGTCGCCCACCTCGGGCAGCCGCGACACGTTGGCGGAGCCGGTGAGGAGGAACTGGCCCGGTCGCTTGTTGCGGTCGACACGCGCCTTGACGGCCAGTACCACCGCAGGGACCCGTTGCACCTCGTCTATTACCAAAAGGCCGTCGCCTCCGAGGTCCGCCACGCTGACCGGGTCCTCGGTCGCGGCCACCCGCATGTCCTGGTCATCCATAGTGACGACCCTGCCGCCGCGCTCGACCGCTACTGCCTCGGCCAGCGTCGACTTCCCAACCTGTCGCGCCCCTTCGAGCACCACGACACGGGACTCCGCCAGGCCGACCAGCACCGTCGGTGTAAGGGCGCGTGGCACGAATCCGCTGTTCACGCACTCAGCATACCCCTTTGCTCGCCGTCTCGCGGGGAACGTTTCGCCGTTTGGCGGGTGTTGTTTCGCCATTTGACCGGGTACTCACCGTCTCTGGCGCCGCTGCGGGCGGGATTACGACTTTTCCACAGCCCCATACCACGGCGCCGGTCGGGAGAGTGCACCTCACAAATGACCAGAGCCTGCACGGGGCGGGGCTACTCGTGGATCGCCCGTTCTTGGCGTGGGCGATGCGTGAGCCCAGGTCGCTGAACAACTCGAATGGCCCGAGGGCCGCCCGGCGGCCATCGATTGGTCGTCGGCAATCACACTCAGCGCGGCTAATGTCCGCGGGGAGCAGACCCGCGCTGGCGCGACGCCAGATACTGTGTCCGCAGGATTGAATCGTCGCAAAGGAGCATCACGATGACTATGCCAAGCCAACCGCCAACAATCTGGGTACCGCCGGTCCGTCCGCCACGGCCACCGCGCTACCGCCGCATCGTGGTTGGCGCGATCCTGGCGGCGGTCGGTGTTCTAACCGCTGTTACCATCGCCGTGGTCGACGCGCCAGGATTCAGCAATCCGCTTCACCGCGCGCACACATCCTTTGATGTCACACCTGGCCTGCTCGTGGCCGATCCAGCAGACGTTCCACCTGATCTGTGGCATTGGGGGCCTTCTAGCGAATCAGGCAGTCAGATCTGGGTGACGGATGAGACCCCAGTGGTTTGCTACGCTCGCGACGGCAACGGAAGCCGCGTCAGTGAGGGACCCACGCCCGGCAGCGGCAAGGAAATCCGTGATGGGGACGAGACTTACGTGCTCATCCGCGAGGTTGGTCCGGCCTGGGGACTTGAGTTGTTTTGCTTCCAGCTAGCGCCTGAACCGTCGTCCACCAGCGTGATGATTGTCGCCGCGCCTTCGACCGCGGCGCTAGTTGGGTATTGGGTGCCCATTGGCGGCGGCATCGCCCTGGTGCTGGTCGGTTTGATCCTGAGCATAGGCGGCGCCCGGGCGCGGGCGCGGGCCGCTCGGGGCGTCGGGGTAGCAGCGGGGACGCCGGGCCA
>JAIRNM010000395.1 GCA_031258055.1 Bifidobacteriaceae bacterium | reverse complement strand
TCTTTCACGTCGGCGCTGATTCGCGCCCTGACAACAGCGCTCGTTGCCACACCTGCCACCCCCTTTCACTTGTTGGGCCACAATGTAGCTCATTATCGTGTTCCTCGCAAACTGCCTGGCGGCGGGCCTCGTCTTTGGACGCGAACGCTTGGCTGGCACGTCGGATGTATTCAGCGCGAAGCGCTCCCAAGTGCGGCACTCCGCCTCCTGGAAAGCGACCTGGACAGACTCGCCGTGAACTTGCGATCTCAGCTAGGCTGGTGCCGCCGCCCGACCCGCAAGTTCCCACGCTACGGGCCTTCAGAAATGCTGAACTTGCGGGAGATCGTAGACACGCGGGCGGCCGTGTCGAACAGGGTCTTCGCGGACGCGGCCAAGCGCGCCTCGAGCCCGCCCAAGGCATTCCCGCCTGATAGAGCCGCGCGGCATCAGCTATCTCATCGCTGGTCCCGACGGCGCGACTGCCCACTAACCCTGCCTTGCGGGCCCTGTTGCGAACCGTCGCGGCGATCAAAGCGTCGAAGGACCGTGCCAAGACTTTGCGCCCCAGGGCGCGCAGGTCGGTCGCCACAGCGCGGTGTCCATCACAGATTCGATGTCGGCTTGCATCCTTGCGGCGTCAGCTTTGGGTAGGTCGCCGAGGGCGTGGAAAAGGTCCACCGTCGAGGACGGCTTCGCGGCGACCGGGACAATCCGTGCGACGGGTTCGCCGCCGTTGGTGAGTATGACGTCGTGTCCGTGGCGGGCTGCCTCGGCGGCGTGGCGCAAATCCGGGCTGGACTGATCGATAGGTATAGCTGCCACGCCATCCAGTATCCACGATCTTTGCGTCTAGGCCACCGGCTCGCCAACGTTTGAGTGTCGATGCCGGTCGCCTGCCTGGCCAACAAGAAAGCCAGTTTTAGGTTCGGGTAGTGCCTAATCTCGCAGCCTACTGCCAGATGGCAGCAATGGGGGCGGCGATTAGTTTCTCTCCGAGTTCACGCGGTCGTGGGCCGGTGTAAAGCACAACGCCTCGCAGGAACGAGTCGCCCAATTCGTCGCGCAGCCAGGCCAAGTGCTTGGCATCCTTGGCATCCGCCGTGGCGGCAGTCTTGACCTCTAGGCCTACTATGCCTCGGCCAGGGTATTCCAACAGCAAATCGATCTCATGCCTGCCGTTAGCGTCGCGCAGGTGGTACGCGCGGATGTTGGCTGAGGCAGAGGCGAGTTCTCCGCGAATCTGAGCAACGACGAAGGTCTCCATCAATCGTCCCATCAAGTTTCCGTCCAGGAAAGCGCGTTTCTCATCAACGCCGAGGAATCGATCACGATCACCGGCGACAACACCCGCATCCCCTTCACCCGCGAATCAACACTCGGCGAGATCCTCGCCGACCCAATCGCCGCACAAGCCTTCGCTCCGCTCCTCAGCGGTGGAAGCAGCGGTCCCGCAGCCGAGGTCGACGACACCCTCGGAATGGACGTGGCACGCATGATGGCGAGCCTCCCCATCGAACGCATGATCGGACTCGGCGGCGGCAGCATCCCCCTCACCCAGATCGATGCACTCCTCCCCCAAATCAACACCGCACACCAAGACTAGGAACTTGCCAAGCGACGGGCTGCAGCGGATGCCGAACTCTGCCTCCAACTGGCATATCGTCTGGCCATTGCAGTAGCCCTAGGCCAACCTCTCGACAGTGCCTATTTGCCGCGCTGCCCACGTCAACACGGCTAGCGGAAGGTGTTCTCCGGCGCTCTCTTAGTCGCTTGGCCGACCCGCTGGTCGGCCAGCGGCGTGCTGGAGCGCCCAGTGGTACATGGCGATAGCGCCAGCCGCGCCGGCATTGATGGAGCGGGTCGAGCCGTATTGGCTGATCTCATAAACGGCGCTGGCAGCAGCCAGCGCCGGACCAGACAACCCTGAGCCCTCCTGCCCGAACAACAAAACGCAACATTCTGGCAGTTCGGCCGCCTCCAACGGCAAAGCACCCGGCACGTTCTCAATCGCGATCAGCGCCAGGCCAGCTTCCTTCGCCCAGGTAGCCAAGTCATCGACATCAGGATGATGAGTGACAGCCAGGTAGCGGTCGGTTACCATCGCGCCGCGCCGGTTCCAGCGCCGCCGCCCCACAATATGCACTCCCGCCACAGCAAAGGCGTTAGCGGTCCGCACAATCGCGCCAATGTTGAAGTCATGTTCCCAGTTCTCAATCGCCACATGAAGCGGATGCGCCCGCGCCGCCAAGTCATCCTGGATCGCCTCGTTCGTCCAGTAGCGGTACCGGTCAACCAGATTCCGCCGGTCCCCGTTCGCCAGCAACTCCGGGTCGTATCGCTCCCCATCCGGCCAAGGACCCTGCCACGGCCCCACGCCGACAACCGGGGCGGACAGGGGGAACGCCCGGTCGGCATCGGGCACCGGCACACCCGGATGAGGGTCAACCACATCTGGCACCGTACCCTAGAGGGCGTGTTCACGTCTTTTTTGGCGGCCGATGCCGTCTCCACCGTCGTGGCCCTACCCGCCTGGATGGACGCCGCTTACCTGATCGACGCCTTCGTTTCCTGGCTGGGGCCGTGGGCTCTGGTCGGGGTTTGCGCGGTCGTGTTCGCGGAGACCGGCCTGATGGTGGGCTTCTTCCTGCCGGGCGATTCGCTGCTGTTCACCTTGGGTGTCTTCATTGGCGCCGGGACTGTGGGGGTGCCGCCCTGGGCCGCCTGCTTGGCAATCGCGCTCAGCGCTGTGGCGGGCGATCAGACCGGCTATTGGATCGGCCGCGGCCTGGGACCGAAGGTGTTCAACAAGCCCGATTCGCGTTTATTCAAGCGTGAGCATGTCGACAAGACGCGGGCGTTCTTCGACAAGTACGGCGGGCGCACCATTGTGATAGCCCAGTATGTGCCGATCGTGCGGACCTTCGCGCCGGTGGTGGCCGGTGTGGGGCACATGAATTACCGCCATTTTGTTTCTTTCAATATTGTCGCTGCCTTCTCTTGGGGCATCATCCTGCCGCTGGCGGGCATTGGCCTGGGCCAGTTCGAGTGGGTGGGGGAGAACATCGACTTCATCATCATTCTGATCGTCTTGGCCTCAATCACGCCCATGATCGTCGAATACCTCCGTCACCGCGCCGCCCGCACCCGCAATACCACCGCCGCCGATGCCGCCGCTGACGCTCCGAGCAGCGAGTCACCAGTTTCCGAGATCGACGCTTCCTAAGGCCGTCCAAGCGTGGACAGGACAACGCTATGATCAGCACCAACGCGGCAGATATGCACTGTCTGACGGCTTAGCAAGTAACATGGCCGGGTGCGGTTGTCGCGTCGTTTCGTCAATCCCGGTGCGCCGAACGCGGTCGCGCGCGAACGTCTCCGCTTGGCCGCCGCCGGAGAGCGACTGACCGATCTGACCGACTCCAACCCCACCCACTTCGGCTTGGGCAGTTCTTTAGCGTTCGATGCCGTCTCCCGCGCCGCCATCAAAGCTCGCCTCTACGAACCCGAGCCGAAAGGCCCTCGCGCCGCCCGCGAGGCGCTGGCGGCGCACTTCGGCGGTGCGCCGGACGATTATTGGCTAACTTCTAGTACCTCCGAGGCCTATTCCTGGGTGTTCTCGGTCCTGACGGACCCGGGTGATTCCATCGCCGTGCCCGTTCCCGGCTATCCGCTGCTTGAGCCGTTGGCGGACCTGGCGGGCTTGCGCACTCTCGATTGCCGTTGGCATTATCTGCCTATCGACGGCTGGACACCCGATTACGCCGACTTCGACCGTGCGGCGAGTCAAGACGCGAGGGCCTATGTGCTGGTCAATCCAGGTAATCCGACCGGCGCTTATGTCAATGAGGCGACCGCCAGCGCGGCACTAGAGGCCTGCCAGAAGACCCGCGCCGCGCTCATTGCCGACGAGGTTTTCAAGCCGTTCAACCTTGAAGGAAGACCGACATCGCTGGCGGGCGAGGACCGAACCGTCACTTTTGCCTTCGACGGCCTGTCCAAGTCGCTGTGCGCTCCGCAACTCAAACTTGGCTGGATCAGACTGTCTGGCCCAGCGGACGCCCTCGAGCCGGTCCGCGCTGCCTTGGACCAGGTCGCAGACACCTTCTTGTCAGTCAACTGGCCGGTCGCTTTAGCCTTACCGGAGCTTCTCGAGTTGGCTGACGGCATCGTCGAAATGACCCGCCAACGTCTCGTTCAGAACTTGACCACCGCCAAGCGCCTCTTGGGGCAAGACCCCTGGCGGCTCCGGCGCTGCGAGGGCGGCTGGACGGTGATAGTGGACCCGCCGAAGCCATCAGGGTCTGACCAACCAGAGGAGGAAAACACCGCGATCCAGTTAATGCGCGCCGCGCAACTAGCAATTCATCCCGGCTGGTTCTACGACATCGCCGAACCGGGCGCACTCGCGCTGTCGCTCCTGCCTGAGCCACCAACGTTCGAAGACAATTGCCGCCGCCTACGCGCCGCGATCACCGTCCTCGGCGCAGAATAGCCCCGGTCTGCTCGCAGTTCCGAATGCCATCCTGCGCGCCAGTCGCAGCATCTCGGGGATGACGGGGCCGCAACGCTCCGGGCGGACCCGGATTGATGGGCCACGGTCGAGGAAAATCCACATCCAGTCGCTAGAAGGGCGTTTACCTTGCACCCGAACCACCGAATCGGGACAATCAACATCAGGGCCTTCGATCCGGCGCTGCAAGCCATGCGCTTTGGCGTCCTTGCGGACTACGAAGGCGTCCAGGCCAAGCCCACGGGAAGCAGCGGCATGGAGCATGGC
>JAIRNM010000369.1 GCA_031258055.1 Bifidobacteriaceae bacterium | reverse complement strand
GCGGCGCGCTCAGCTTTCCTCGGGGCCCTGGCCCAGTCAGCTGACGCGGCCGAAGCGGCGGGCGCCCGTTTCCTCATTGTTCAGACCGGGGCCCAGCGCCCAGGCGTGGCGCGGGCCGTCCAGCGTCAGGCGGTTGTGACCGCGCTCTCGGTCGCCGCACAGAGCCTTGAGGGCCGCCCGGTTCGTTTGCTCCTGGAAGCGCTCAACGACCGGGTCGACCATCCCGGGCATTTCTTGACAGACACCGCCGATGCCGTCGGGATAGTCCGTGCGGTCGCTCACCCCTCGCTCAGGCTGCTTTACGACCGGTACCACGCGGCCGTTATGGGAGAAAGGCTCGGCTACGGCATCGACGATGCGCTCGACCTGGTCGAACACGTCCACATAGCTGACATGCCCGGTCGCGGTGAGCTTGGCAGTGGCGGACTGAACTGGGAAGGGGAACTGGACTGGATTGCCCGTCACCTGCCAGGTGTGCTGGTCGGCTGCGAGTACCGGCCAAAGGTCGCCACGGATCAATCGCTGACGCTGCTCAGGCGGTACCTGGGCCAACCACGAACAACAAGGAGACAATGATGGCTGAAATAGACCCCACAATGTGGGCCAGTGTGTTAGAAAGCGCCCGGCAGGTGGTGCTGAAGACGGTCCCGACTCCGCAGATCGGCCCTGATCAGGTGCTAGTCCAGATCAAAGCCGTCGGTGTTTGCGGATCCGACGTCCACTACTACTTGGATGGCAGGATTGGCGACTTCGTCGTTGAGCGCCCAATGATCTTGGGGCACGAGGCAGCGGGCGTGATTGCCCAGGTCGGGGCCAACGTCCCAGCCGACCGACTGGGCCAGCGGGTCAGCATTGAGCCGCAACACATTTGTCGGCGCTGCCAGCAATGCAAGGCTGGCCGCTACAACCTATGCGAGAAGATTGAGTTCTACGCCACGCCGCCGATCAACGGCGCGTTCGCGGACTACGCGCCGATCGACGCCGATTTCGCCCACCCCATACCAGACAGCCTGTCATTCGAGGCGGCAGCGCTGTGCGAACCGCTAAGCGTTGGCATCTGGTCCAATAAGAAGGCTGGCACTGAGCCCGGCTCCAGGTTACTGATCGCGGGGGGCGGCCCGATCGGAATCATCATTGCCCAAGTGGCCCACGCTTTCGGCGCTCTTGAGGTGATCGTCTCAGATGTTCAAGCCCCCCGGCGGGAACTGGCCAAGAAGTTCGGCGCCGATGCCGTGATCGATCCGGCCGCGACCGACTTTGGCCAGTTGAAGGTAGACGCCTTCATCGACGCTTCGGGCGCTGAAAGCGCCATTGCCCAAGGGATAAGCGCTGTCCGCGGCGACGGCCGGGTGGTGCTCGTGGGCATGGGGCCGAACTCAGACCAGACCTTGCCGACAGCCACGATCGCCGCCCGCGAACTGGTTGTGACCGGGATTTTCCGCTACGCCAACACTTGGCCGACGGCGATTGGGCTGGTCTCCAGCGGACGGGTTGACCTCGACTCGTTGGTCACGGGCCGGTTCGGCCTGGGTGAAGTGCGCGGAGCCTTGGAGTCGACCCATGACCCGTCGACTCTCAAGTCCCTGGTCATCCCCGGCCTGAACGAACAACGGAATTAGCGAAAGGTGCTGAGATGGCGGACAAACCGTACCGGTATTTGTTGGTCGGCAGCGGCTGGCGTTCCGGAGTCTTCCTCAAACTGGCCAGGCTTTTCCCCGAACGGCTGGAAGCCACTGGGGTGGTGAGCCACACCCAGGATCGCGCTGACCAGGTGGCCGCTGAAACCGGGCTTCCCACCAGCACGAATGTCGCTGAACTGGTCAAGCGGAGCGACCCCGACTTCGTGGTGGTGCTGCTGCCTTGGGACATAGCGCCGAAAGTGTCCGCGGAGGTGGCAGGGGCGGGCAAGCCGGTCCTGTGCGAAACGCCCCCGGCGCTCGACCTCGACGGCCTGAGATGGGTTTGGGGGCAGGTAGGCGACGTGGGTAGGGTGGCCAGCGCCGAGCAGTATCTGCGCTACCCGGGACACGCCGCCCGTTTGAAGGTGTTGCGGAGCGGGCTGATCGGGTCGCCGCAGGCGGTTCATGTCTCCCAGTCACACATGTACCACGAGTTTTCGATCATCCGGCATTTCCTCGGCGTTGGCCTGTCCTCGCTGACCGTCAACGCTTTCAACACGTCGGTGCGGTTGGTCGAGCCACAGGACTACGGCGACTGGATCGACAGCGACGGAACGGCCGCGCCTATTGAGCCCACTGAGTTGGACAACAACTTCGCCCACCTTGTCTTTGACCAGGGCGGCTGGGGAACCTACGACTTCGCCATGAGGCAGTGGTGGAACCCGCTTCGGGTCGACCGGGTAGTGGTTAACGGCGCTCGCGGACAGTTGCTGGATAACAGCGTCACTTGGCTGGAGACCAACCGCCGGGTCTTGGGTGGGGAGATCTTCCGGCGCTATGGCGGCGATGAGATGACTTTCGAGCCGCGCGAATTGGACCATATCGCTTTTGGCCGCGAGATCCTTTGGACCAACCACTGGCTCGGTGGCCATCTGACCGACGACGACCTAGCCGTAGCTGACCATCTGGCTGCCACGGGCGCCTGGGCGCTGGATGAAGGCCCCTCCCCGTATTCTCTGGCCGAAGCATGCCACGACCACGCCATCACCTTGGCCGTCGAAGAATCTATAGCCTCAGGGCGACCGGTCCGGGTGGAACAGCTGCCGTGGCAACGATGACCTTAGAGTCGGCGCAGCAACCAGTCCACCTCGCGTTGAAGCAACTTGAGGCGACCGGGGCATTGGTAGGTGGCCTGCGTGTGCCCCAAAGCGTTGAAAACAACCCGTGCCGGGCCGATCTGATCCGCCCAGGCCAGCGGATATATAGTGCCATCCAACGAGTGGGTCAAGTATGGCCGCACCGGCCGATGCGTTCTGAGCTTGGAGTAGCGCTCGTCGAAGACCGAAAAATCGCTCACGCCGACGGCGATCGCATGTGGGTCGCTGACAACCTGGATACTGGCCAAGCCGATTGGGGGGTGCGTCGATTCGCCCCAGATCCACTCGGCGCCAATGAAGGGGTACCACGCCGGATTGTCAGCGAAGGCGTAGCAAGACGAGTGCAGCGCCAGGACGGACCCGCCAGCCTCAATGAACGCCGTCAGGCCCAGGCGGGCAGGCGCCCAGGCCGCGTCATCGCCGTCGAAGTCTGGGTCAGTCCGGCCGCCGGCCGCGTTGACCACCAACAAGTCGACCCCTTCGAGGTTCGTCAGAACCTCCATTGCCAAGCCGCTTACCGCAGTGTCCAGGCCCGTAGACTCCAGCGCCTTGGCGACCGCGTGGGAGGTTCCCGCCAGGTCGTGCCATTTGTCCTCGTAGCGTCCTTGACCAGACAGGACGATGGCTCGTGTCATTCGGACTTCCTTAAGTCAGCTTTCGAACTAGCAATACACAGATTCCCGACCAAATCAAGAGAGAGGTGCGGCTCATGTCGCTCGCTTCTGGCGACCTTATCAGCATTCGTGGCAATCAACTCGTCAGCGGCTCAGGCGAGCCGTTACGCCTGCGCGGCTTTTGCCTAGGCGGATGGATGTGTATGGAGAATTTCATCACCGGATTCCCGGCCACTGAGAGTCTGATGCGCCAGGCGGTCGGCCGGGCGGCTGGAACCGACCGGGCGGAGTTCTTCTTCGAACGATTGCTCGATCAGTTCTTCGGGCCGGCCGACGCCCAGTTCCTGGCGGACTCAGGGGTAAACGCGATCCGGATCCCCATAAGCTACCGCCATTTCGAGGATGACATGAATCCGCGCGTGCTGAGGGCAGACGGTTTGGCGCGCCTGGATAAGGCCGTAGCGGCCAGCGCCGAATGTGGCATCTATTCGATCATCGACTTGCATGCGGTTCCCGGCTGGCAGAATCAACATTGGCATTCCGATAACGAGACTCACCGTCCGCTGTTCTGGCGCTTTAAGGATTTCCAAGACCGGGTGATTTGGCTGTGGGAGTTACTGGCGGACCATTACAAGGACAACCCGTGGGTAGCCGGTTACAACTTGCTCAACGAGCCAGCCGATGAGACGAGAGCGGCGGTCGGACCGTTCTACCAGAGACTTCACGATGCTATCCGGGCGGTCGACAGACGCCACCTCCTGTTCGTCGACGGTAACACCTATGCCACCGAATTCGACATCTTCTCCCAGCCGTGGGACCAGACCATTTACACTTGCCACGACTACGCGCAGGCTGGCCTGGAGCGCGAGGGCGAATACCCCGGCGTCACACTGGGACGTCACTACGACAAGGCGATAGTAGAGGCGAAGTTTTTGCAGCGCAGCGAGTACGCCCGGTCTTTGGGATTGCCGCTCTATGTCGGTGAATTCGGGCCGATCTACACCGGCAACGCTGCTCGCGACGAACAACTGTACCGATTACTCGATGATCAACTGGCTATTTACCGCGACTACGAGGTCAGTTGGTCGGCCTGGACGTACAAGGACATCGGGCTTCAGGGTTTGGTATTCGTCGATCCAGCTTCGCCCTACGGCCAGGCGGTCGCCCCGATCACCGAGCGGAAGAACTCGCTGGCGGTGGACCACTGGGGGGCTGATTTCGACCGGATCGCAGACATCTTGAAACCGCTGTTGGATGTTGTCCTTGGCTTCGAAGATTTCGATCCGTATCCGTGGGGAGCCGAAGACTGGGTTCACACCGTTGTGCCGCACCTACTGTTCGCGCAGCCGATGGTCGGCCTGTACGCTCAGATCTTCGAAGGCCTCGGCGAAGCCGAACTGGCGGCGCTGGCCGACTCATTTGCCCTAGCCAACTGCGCGGTCCGCCAGCCTTTGCGGGACAGAGTGCTAGCCGAAGCCGCCTTTGACCAAGCTGGCGGTACGTGACTACGCCGGTCGGTGAGCGGCATCGGAGTTGGCGGCGGGTGCCGTCGAAGACCTGATCACCAGCTCGGTCGCCAATTCCAGGCGCTGGCGCTGCGGATCAATCGACTCGGTAATGATTCGGGCCGCCGTCTGCCCCATTTCGCGGATCGGTTGACGGACAGTTGTCAGCGGCGGCCAGGTCAGCCGCGCTATTGGCAGGTCGTCGAAGCCGACCACAGACAGGTCCTGGGGAATCCGCAACCCGAGTTGGCCGACGGCCTGGTAAACGCCGACCGCCTGGAGGTCCGCGCCCGCAAAAATGGCCGTTGGCCTGTCCGGCACCGACAGCAACTCAAGGGCTAAGGCCCGACCGTCTTCGGGGTGAAAACGCCCCCATCGGATCATTTCGGGCCGGTAGGGGAGCCCGGCTAACTCAAAAGCTGAGCGGAACCCAGCCACGCGGGCATGGGAACAGAGTTGCTCGGTCGGCCCAGTCGTCATGGCGATGTTACGGTGCCCCAACTCAAGCAAATGCTGTGTGGCGCCTAAAGCCCCGGCCCAGTTCTGCGCCCGCACATAAGGGACGCCTGGGCGGGGCTCAGCCGCTGGGTCGACAATCACAAACGGGATCGAGTGGGTCGAAAGCTGGCGCATCTCGGTTGCCGAAACTGACGAGAACAGCAAGATCACGCCCATGGGGCGGCGTTGCACGACAGTTTCCACCCAGCCGCCACGGGGCCGCAAGAGATTGTCAGTCTGAGTGAGCATGATGCCACAACCCAATTCGTTCGCAACGTCCTCGACGCCTTGCAGGACTTCGAGAATCCACTCGGTACCTAGTTCAAAGAAGACCAGTTCGATGACTTTCGACCGGGCGGGCGCGCTCCGGCGCCGATAGCCGTGCTTCTCCAAACGTTCCTCGACAAGGCGCCGGGTCGCACTCGACACTCCGGCGCGGCCATTCAATACTTTAGAAACGGTTGAGACCGACACCTTCGCGTCCCGGGCGATGGTCTCGAGGGTCGCCCGCCGGTCGCGTGTACGGTAAGGCCTTGGCATCTTTCGAGCATACTTGCTGGTTGAGCCTATTCTCCCGGATAGCGCACTCCCAGTTGTTCCCGGATTTCGTCAAGCTGCCGCATTATGGCCAGCGACCCGGCCAGCGGCAGCAACGGCGACTCGGGGCGCCCCGATACAACTAGTTCGGCGAAGTGAGCAGCCTCGTAGCACAAGCCTTGATGGAGACACATCTGAGGCGGCGTGCTGGTCTGGGCGGATCCATCGGGCTGAACCAGGCGGACTTGCCCTGGAGCGTAGAACCTGCTGTCCAGTTCGATCCTTCCGGCCGACCCGCAGATGTTGGCTACGTTTGGCGTAGCCGTAACCATCGAAGAACTCAAAACCGCCTCGGCGCCCGCGTGCTCGGGAAAGTCACTGAACAACATTGTTTCCTGGGCGTCCACGCCGCTGTCGGTCAAGTGGCCGGTGGTGGTGATACGGCGGGGCGCGCCCAGGACAAAGTTGGCGAACGCGACCGGGTAAACGCCTATGTCGAGCAACGCGCCTCCGGCTAACTCCGGGTCGAACAGTCTTCTCGCCGCAGTCGGCACTCTGTGCCCGTGGTCAGCGTGCACCAGCCTCAGTTGTCCCAGGAGGCCGTCCGCCAGCAGTTGTCGCAAGATGTCGAATCTTGGCAGGCAGTTGGTCCACATTCCTTCCATCAAGGTCAGTCCGGCGCGCTGGGCAGCGGTGATCATTTCTGAGGCTTCCGTGGCGTTGCGGGCAAACGCCTTTTCGACTAGAACCGGCTTTCCCGCTTCTAGGGCCAGGAGCGTCAGCCATTTGTGCTCGCTGTGCGGTGCGGCTACATAGACCGCCTGAACTCCCGGGTCCGCCATCAGTTCCGCGTAAGAACCGTATGCGCGGTCAACGCCGTAGCGCAGGGCGAATCGCTCAGCCCGCTGGATTGATCTGGAGCCGACCGCGACAAGCTTCTGTTTGGTGTGGGCCAGGACGGCCTGGGCGAAGAGATGCGCGATTCCGCCCGGCGCCGCTATACCCCATCGCAATTGGGGCGCATCGGCGGGGTCGGGAACGCGGGAAGCAGGCAATGATCTCATGTATACGAGTCTAGACCGCCCAGCTAGCGTCGACCCCGGCTAAACTGGCGTTGCCGCCCGACTCCCAGCCAAGGGAGGCTGGCGCGGCGACAACCCTCAAGGAGACTCTCAATGCCGACCAAAGCGGAAAGACCGCGTCGGCTACCGGAACTGGTAGCCGACCAGATTGAGACGATGATTCTCTCCGACGCTCTGGGGCCAGGCGACCAACTCCCTACCGAGGCACGGCTGGTCGAGCAATACGACGTTTCAAGGACGGTTGTCCGTGAAGCGGCGCGGATCTTGGAACAGCGAGGACTGGTGAAGATCCGCTCCGGTTCCGGCATGGTGGTAACGCAGGTTGACCCGGCTCCTGTCGCCCGGCACTATGCCTTGCTGATGCGGGCCAATCCCCGCAGTTGGCATGACCTTATGGACGTCCGCATGCTGATTGAGCCGCAAGTGGTCGAGTTGGCGGCAACGAACCGCTCCG
>JAIRNM010000359.1 GCA_031258055.1 Bifidobacteriaceae bacterium | reverse complement strand
TGCTTGTGCTGGACGCCACCACCGGCCAGAACGGCCTGACTCAAGCCCGTGTTTTCATGGAAGCGGTGGACGTAACAGGGATCGTGCTGACCAAACTGGACGGGACCGCCAAAGGCGGGATTGTGATCGCCGTGCAAAAGGAACTCGGTGTGCCAGTCAAGCTGGTTGGCTTGGGCGAAGGACCGGATGATCTGGCACCTTTCGACCCGGAAGCCTTCGTCGACGGCCTAATGGCCATTTGAAGGCGGCTTGGCGGGCGAGCCGGTTCTGGTACCTCGGGGCCGACCCGACGGCATCGGGCACCGGCGTGCCGCTGTCCACTAACGGCACGCTCGGCCTGGCACCTCACAAGAGTCCGAAACGTCCAATCCCTATTGGCTCCACGGGTCAAAGACCCGCAGGCCGAAGGCGGCGAACGGGCGCGTGTCACGGGTCGCGACCGCCATGCTATTGGTGACCGCGATCGCGGCGATAAAGGCGTCCGCTCCGGAGACTGCGACGCCTGCGGCACGGGTGCGCGCCAGCCCGTCCGCGTAGGCCTGCGAACAGGCCAAGTCGAAAGCGAGGATTCGCCCGGTGAAGGGGGCGATGACATCTCGTTCGATGCGCTCCCGAAGCGCCTCCCGGCGGCGGCCAGCGGCTAAGATGGCCGCGCCCAGGCGCAATTCCGCCACCGTCACCGAGGTCAGATAAAGTGTCTCAGCGGCCTGCGCGTCTAACCAGGACGCGACTCTCGGATCTGGAGCCGGGCGCAGCGGCTCAGACACCACATTGGTATCAAGGATGATCACCCTAGGCTCGCAGACCTGGCTGGCGTCCGGTCCCTGATTTGCTCCAGGACCGCGAACTCCGCGTCGGTCAGCCGCAATTCGCGCCCGGCGGCTGCCAGCGCTGACCCGATCCTCAGCCGCCCCTCCGGCCTAGCTGCCTCCTCGAGCAGGGACCGGACCTCGGCCTCCGTGCTGCGGCCGTTCCGCGCCGCCATCACCCGCAGGGCGCGGTGCGTCTCATCGGGCAGGTTGCGGACCGTGATCATTGCCATGTCAAACCCCTCAATCAGATGCGATGCAATCATTCTAGAACAATGACTTCATCAAGTTCGCGCTGTTCCGTGCGGCGAAGAACCCGATGATCTGGCGCCTTTCGAGCCGGAAGCCTTCGTCGGCGGCTTGATGGCGGGTTGATGGCGGGTTGACGGGCGAGCCGGTTCTGGTACCTCGGGGCCGACCCGACGGCATCGGGCAGCTTCGAGGCGGGGAAAGCGGGACCCAAGACCCAACTAAGGGCCGCGGCAACACAACGTTTACTTGCGGCGCGTTCCCGTTATGCGGCCGTAACACGCCGGGGCTCCAACCGGTAATCCCGTCGGCGCAAGCTCGTGGGGTAAAAGCGAACCTTGACGGGAAAAGGAGGATCACCGTGGTTAGTGGAGAAGTGCTGGCCGTCAGCGTGGAGAATTTTCCGCTTGATGCCGGTAACACTGCTTGGATTTTGACTTCCGCCACGTTGGTGCTGTTGATGACAGTGCCGGCGCTGGCGTTTTTCTATGGCGGCTTGGTGCGAACCAAGTCCGTTCTGAACATGATGATGCTGAGCTTCGGCACCGCCGGGATAGTCGGCGTCATTTGGGTGTTGTGGGGCTATTCGATGTCCTTCGGGAGCGATGTGGGCGAATTGTTCGGCAACCCGTTCGAGTTATTCGGGCTGACGAACTTGGCCATTGATGACCCGACCAACATGCTCGCCGGCAGCGGCGTTCCCGCTTGGGTTTGGGTTGGCTTCCAGGCCACCTTCGCGGTCATCACCATAGCTCTGATTTCCGGCTCGCTGGCGGATCGCGTGCGCTTCGGGCCGTGGCTGATCTTCGTCGGCGTGTTCGCGACTTTGGTCTATTTCCCTCTCTGCCACATGGTTTGGGGCGGCGGCATGCTGGGCGGCGATGGCTGGGTGGCGGGCGCCTTGTCCACGCCACTTGACTTCGCTGGCGGCACGGTGGTGCACATCAACGCTGGGATAGCGGGCTTGGTTTTAGCGCTGGTGATCGGCAAACGGCAGGGCTTCGGCAAAGCGCCGATGCGTCCGCACAACGTGCCTTTCGTAATGCTAGGCGCCGCCCTGCTCTGGATCGGCTGGTTTGGGTTCAACGCTGGCAGCGCTGGCGCCGCCAACGACCAGGCGGGCTTGGCCTGGGTCAACACCTTCGTGGCGACGGCGGCGGCGGCGATGGGCTGGGCCTTGACCGAGAAGATCAAAGACGGCAAGCCGACTTCGGTTGGTGTGGCCTCTGGTGTGGTGGGCGGCTTGGTGGCAATCACGCCGGGGGCTGGCTTCGTCTCCCCACTCGGATCGATCGCCATCGGTTTGGCGGCCGGGATCCTGTGCGCCCTGGCGGTCGGCCTGAAATACAAGCTCGGCTACGACGATTCGCTCGACGTGGTTGGCGTCCACCTGGTGGGTGGCCTGGTCGGCACCATCCTGATCGGCTTCTTCGCCACCGAAAACAATCTGTGGGATGGCGCCCAAGCGGGGCTGTTCTACGGCGGCGGCGTCACTCAGCTATGCACGCAAACCATCGCGGCGCTGTTCGCGGTCCTCTACTCTGGGATCATCACGGCCATCATTGGGCTGGCGATCAAGGTCACCATCGGTTGGCGCGTCGGCGAAGCCGAAGAGGTTTCCGGCATTGACCTGGCCCAGCATGGCGAGACCGCTTATGAGACCATCACCTCCGGTCGGTTGAACAACTGACTAGTCGAAAGGAATAAACGATGAAACTGGTTACGGCAATCATTCAGCCGCACCGTCTAGACGCGGTCAAGACGGCCCTCGAAGCCGCTGGTGCCCGCGGTATGACAGTCTCGGAGGTTTCCGGTTACGGCCGCCAAAAGGGCCACACGGAGGTTTATCGCGGGGCTGAGTACACGGTGGACCTTCTGCCCAAGATCAAAATAGAAGCCGTCGTGGACGATGCCGTCGCCCCACCAGCCGTCGAAGCGGTCGTTTCGTCCGCCCGGACAGAGCGGATTGGTGACGGCAAGGTCTGGGTAGTCGATGTCGAGGAACTAGTCCGGGTGAGAACGGGCGACAAGGGCGCGGACGCGCTCTGATTCCTCCGTTTGCGTAGTCCCACTCGACCGGTCCCGGAAGCTGGCCCCAGCTTCCGGGACCTTGGCCTGGCCAGGAAGGGTTCCGGTCCGCTGGCGGCGGATTGGTGGTTGGCCGGGAGACGGGGGCGCGAGCGCCGGACCACATTGCTCCGGCTGGGCTTGCGGCGGTTGTGGGCGGAGGCCGCCGCCGCCGATCCCTTGGCGGTGGGCTCCGGGGAGGGCGGTGGCCCAGCCGGTTCGATTGCTCTAGGCGGGGTCGGCTCGATCGGCCGAGGTGATGTCGGGCCGCTGTCGGACCTGGACCTAGTGGTGGTCTATGAGGGGCACGGTTGGAATGAATCGCGCCGCGAGGCTTTGGCGCGGGCGCTCTGGTATCAGATTTGGGACGCTGGTTTCGACTTGGACCAGTCCTTCCGGTCTTTGTCGGAGTGCCGCCGAATCGCTTCGGCGGACTTGCCCGCGGCGACCGGGCTGCTCTATCTGACACCGCTGGCGGGAGATCAGGGGCTGGCCGAGCGAGCGGCATCGGCGGTGCTGGCGGACTGGCGGTCGGCGGCGCGCAAACGGCTGGCCGAACTCGTTTCGTCGGTTGAGGGGCGCGAGGAGTCGTTTGGGCACCTGGCTTATCGGCTCGAACCGGACTTGAAGGAAGCCCGTGGTGGCCTGCGGGACGCGGTAACGCTTGATGCCTTGGTGGCGTCTTGGTTGGCGGAAAAACCGCGCCGGGAACTGGGCTTTGAGGGGGCGCGGGAATACCTGCTGGATGTGCGCGATGCTCTGCAACGAGCTTCGCGGCGGCCCTCCAGCCTGCTGCTGATGGCGGAACAGGACGGGACGGCGCGGGAGTTGGACCCGTATCTGACCGCCGACCAACTCTTGACTAACTTGGCCAGGGCCGGTCGGTCGATTACCTACGGGCTTGACGCTACGATCCGTCGAGCCGTTGGCAACCTGCCGGACCGCAAAGTCTTGCCCGCCGTGTTCGTGCGCAATCGGCGGCAGGGGCCGCGTCTGACGCCGTTGGCGGCGGGGCTGGCGGAATTGTCGCGCGAGATTGTTTTGGCCTCTCCCTCGGCGCCGCTGGCAGACCCGGTGCTGCCCTTGCGGGCGGCGCGCGTAGCGGCCGAAACGGGCTATCCGATTGAACCCTTGACCTTGCTCGCTTTGCGCCAAGCGCCTTTGTTGGCGGACCCTTGGCCAGCCGAGGCGCGCGCGGAACTGACCACCTACCTGGGTTGCGGGCAGGCCATCATCCCGGTTTGGGAAGCGTTGGACCAAGCCGGTCTGATAGTACGAATCTGGCCGGAATGGACCGGTGTGCGCAATCTGGTCCAGCGCAACGCTTTGCACCGGCACACCGTTGACCGGCATCAACTTGAAACAGTCGCGCAGTTGGCGTCAATCGACCTCCGGACAGCCCCGGCCGGGCTGGTGGCGGTGGCCGCGCTCTTTCATGACCTGGGGAAACGCCCTGGTGAGCGCGATCATCCGAGCCTTGGGGCGCTGCTCGCCCGGCCTTTGCTGGCGCGCCTGGGCTACGGCGCTTCGCAAATCGATTACATGGTGACGCTGATCC
>JAIRNM010000324.1 GCA_031258055.1 Bifidobacteriaceae bacterium | reverse complement strand
ACCATGCCATCGCGCGCGGCCACCATACACGAGGCCTGCAGCGAGCGGGCACCTTCGACTTCTACGACGCAAATGCGGCAAGAGCCAAGTTGGTGGACGCCTTCCAGGTAGCACAGAGTCGGGATGGCGATCCCGTTCGCTGTGGCGGCCTCCAAGATGGTGGCGCCGCTCGCGGCCTCGATCTGTTGGCCGTTGATGGTGAGATCAACCACGGTTTACCTCCTGTCACAGCGCAGGCAGCGCTTCGATTCGGCGATGGCGTCGAGCTTGTGGTAGCCGCTGACCACTTCCTTGAAGTTGCCCACCCGCTCTGGCGGGCTCAGGACTGTGATCGGGAACCGCTTGTGGGGCTCAATCTCTGCCGCGTCGTCCGGCGCCGGGTACTCGACGGGCGCTCCCTTGTTCAAGACGCCCTTGCCGCCCAGGTAGGCGTCGATGTACGAGGCGGCCTTCTTGCCATCAGCGATCGCGGTGATCGCGACGTCCGCCCCGCGCGCGAAATCGCCGCCCGTGAAGACCCCTTCAGTGACCTCGCCCCCCAGGAGCGACCGGTCGGGCGATTGGCCGACAGCGAGGACCAGCCGGTCGAACTCAACTAGGAAGCTGTCCTGGGATATCGGATGAACTTGTCTCCGGCCGGCTTGGTCGAAGCCCCTGAGCTCCATACGGACACATTCGAGCGCCTCCGCCCGGTCGCGGCCCACCACCCTTTGCGGCCCCGCCAGCGGCAGGACTTCGACGCCCTCCTCTAGCGCCTCCCGGATCTCCGTTTCGCTGGCGGGCATGTCCGCGACTTCGCGCCGGTAGACGACAGTTACCTTCTTAGCGCCTAGGCGCACGGCGGCGCGGGCGGCATCGAAAGCGGTGCTGCCGCCGCCAACGACAACAACTCGGTGGCCGGGATGGGCGCCGCGGTCCAGATTGACCTCGCGCAGGAACTGTAGGCCGTAGACAACCCCGGGTAGATGCTCCCCCTCAATCCCCAGACGGTTGGAGATCTGCGCCCCGGCCGCCACGTAAATAGCTTGATGGGCTTGCCTCAACTGGCCAATCGTGATGTCGCGGCCGATCTCAGTGTCCAGCCGGATCTCCACGCCCTCAGCCCGGATCAGGTCGACTTCGCGCGACAACACCTCGTTCGGCAGCCGGTATTCGGGAATACCGTAGGCCAGGATGCCGCCGGCGATGGGCGCCCGGTCGTAGACCACCACATCGTGCCCGAGCAGCGCCAGGTAGTGGGCGCAGGTCAAGCCGGATGGGCCGGCGCCGACGATGCCGACGCTCTTGCCGGTCTTCGGGCTGACCCCTTCGCTGAGATCGAACCCGGCGTCAAAGCCGGACCGGTCGGCGACAAACCTCTGCAGGGCGCATATGGCCACCGCCTCGTCGGTCTGAGCCCGGCGGCATTTCGACTCGCACGGGTGCGTGCAAATGGTGCCGCAGACCGCGGCTAGCGGGTTCTCCCGTCGGGCGAGCCGGTAGGCCTCGCCGAATTGGCCGGCGGCGAGCAGGGCGAGGTAGCCGGGAATGTTGATCCCCACCGGGCAGGCGTTCTGGCAAGGCGACAGCACCAGGTCCGAGCACACCCCGGCGCGGCAGTACCGCTCCTGAATGTGCTCCTCGTATTCCTCGCGGAAGCGAGTGATGGTGCTCAGCACCGGGTTGGGGGCCGATTGCCCAAGGCCGCACATGGCGGTTTGTTGGATGTAGAAGCACAGCTCCTGCATCAGTTCGATGTCGCCCTCGCGGCCTTCGCCGCGGGTTATCCGGGTCAAGATCTCCAGCAAGCGTTTGGTGCCGATCCGGCAGGGCACGCACTTGCCGCACGATTCGTCCTGGATGAAGTCCATGAAATAGCGGGCTGTGTCCACCATGCAGGTGTCCTCATCCATGACGACCAGCCCGCCGGAGCCCATGATGGCGCCGAGTTCGACAATGGATTCGTAATCGACCGGCGTGTTGAGGAAGCCTTTGGTGATGCAACCGCCGGAGGGGCCGCCCGCCTGGATCGACTTGAGCGGCTTCCCGCCCTGAATTCCGCCGCCGATGCTAAACAGCAAATCGCCCATCGCGGTGCCCATCGGCACCTCCACGATCCCGGTGTTGACCACGTCGCCGGCCAGCGCGAAGACCTTAGTTCCCTTGGACGTCTCGGTGCCAATCCCGGCGTACCAGTCGGCGCCTTGGAGGATGATCGGAGCCACGTTGGCAAGAGTCTCGACGTTGTTGATGATCGTGGGGCAGCCGAACAAACCACTTTGGAAGGGGAACGGCGGCTTTTGCCGCGGTTCGCCGCGCTTACCTTCGATCGAGTTCATCAGCGCCGTCTCCTCGCCGCAGACGAAGGCTCCGGCCCCGACCCGGATTTCCAGGTCGAAGGAGAAGTCGGAGCCGAACAGCGGTGCGCCCAGGAGTCCTACCTCACGGGCCTGTTCTATGGCCCGAGCCAATCGCTGCTCCGCGACGGGATACTCCGCTCGCAGGTAGACGAAGCCTTGGTTCGCCCCGATCGCGTAGCCGCCGATCATCATCCCCTCGATAACGCTGTGCGGGTCGCCTTCCAAGATTGTGCGGTCCATGAAAGCGCCCGGGTCGCCCTCGTCGGCATTGCAGACGATGTACTTCTGGGCGCCCTCAGCCTTCAGGCAGGCCTCCCATTTCACGCCCGTCGGGAAGCCGGCGCCGCCCCGGCCCCTCAACCCTGATCGCTTGATCTCCTCAACGGTGGCAACCGGGCCGCGCTCAAGCGCCAACGCGATCGCCCTGTAGCCGTCGCGGGAGATGTAGGCGTCCACGCTCTCTACATCAATGACGCCGCAGTTGCGCAAGGCGATCCTCAACTGGTCGCGGAAGAAAGCGACGGACTGGACGTTCAGTGCCCGCTTGCCCTGAACGGCGTCGTAGAACGCATGCTCGGCCACCGGTCGGCCTTCGACGAAATGGCTGGCCACGATCTGATCGATCTTCTCCGGGGTCAATTCCGTGTAATAGGCCCCATCGGGCAGGACGGACACGACCGGGCCGACCGAGCAAGTCCCCACACAGCCGCCCTCCGGGATGACAGCAACTTGGCCTTCGATGCCGTGCCGCGCCACCGACTCCTTCAGTGCCGCCGCCACCGCGCCAGAATTAGCGGACAGACAGCCCGTCCCGGCGCACACCAACGCCTGATGTTTGTACCCGTCCAGACGGGCTTGGTAGGACTCTCGCACCTGGCGCAAGTCCTCGAGCGTGCCGAACTTCCTCGCGGTTTTCATGGTGGCCTCCCCTTACCTAGTCAGTACGCCGCCTGGATCGCGTCCAACTTGGCGGGCGTCACCTGCCTGTGGACGTCGTCATCGACCATGACGGCTGGCGCCAGGCCGCAAGCCCCGATGCAGCGCGCCACGTCACAGGAGAACTTCAGGTCCGCGCTGACCCCGCCCAACGCCACACCCAAGCTCTCTCGCAGATGCTCGACCAATTCCTGGCCACCCCGGATGTAGCAAGCGGTGCCCAGGCACACTCGGATCACATGCTTGCCGCGCGGAACCGTGGAAAAGAACGAGTAGAAGGTCACAACGCCCGCCACCTCCGAAAACGGCAAGCCCATCCGGGCAGCTATGACCTTGAGTAAGTGTGGAGGCAGGTAGCCGTAAATCGTTTGGGCGTGCCGCAGCACCTCGATAAGACCGCTCCTAGCGCCGCCGTGCTGTTCGATCACCGCGGACAGGCGCGCCAGCTTGGCCGCCTCTGCCGGGTCGGCTGGGTCAACGGGCGCGCTGACCTCACCTTGGGTGTCACCTGGGCTGAAGTCGGGGCTAGTTGGTCGCTGGGTGTCCGTCATGCTGGCACCTCCGGGGGGATGCTCGGATCGGGAAATCGGTGTAGGTCCGCCTTTGGTCCCACTGATTACGTGAGACTATACCGAACTCCCCCGCGTCTGGGGCACTTCTAGGCAAAACCAGATTTCGCGAGGCCGCCCCACTTCGCGCCGCTGTATAGCCAGGCAGAGCGGTCGACGGCGTGAGCGGGCGACGGGAATCGAACCCGCACTGGCAGCTTGGGAAGCTGCGCCTTTTTAGGCTCTTGACCTGCACATATAGGGCAGTCGGGCGCAAATCATGCAATCTCCATGCAACCTAGCTCTGGGCGACCAGCGCCAACGTCTTTCGATGACGGACACGTAGTTTATGGTGGTAACTATGGACATCGGCACCGCTTCAGTCGGGTTGGGCGCACAATGCGTCCGCCCGGCGAGCGCCGCGCGGACGTGGATCACCATCTGCGAGAAGGCGGCGCGCGAAGCGACGGCCCGGATTGAGTCGCTCATAGACCCACACACGGCCACGATGTCAGCGATTGAAACGGAGATTGTGCGCTGCGAGGATTTCAAGGCCCGCATGGCGGTATCCGGCATGACGGGCCGCCGATACCTGAAGCTGGCTGACAAACGCGGCGACGATGAAGCCGACCTGGTTGTATCAGCACTAGCGCGCCGTGGCCATCATCACGAAACGGTAACGGCCCTGGTCAAGCAATTGCTTGACCCTCTCTACTGGAACGCCAGCACCCTTGCGGAATTCCTCGCGCGGATCAAGAAGCAGGATGACGACGAACTCTACGCCTGCGCCGCCAGATACCGAAGCCTGACCCGCTGCCTTGCCGCAGCACCCAATGCGCCGAATATCGCCTTCCGCGCGGGCTCACATATCTGCTCGGAATCTGCGTGTTTGGCGCTGGCTGCGTAATCGTAAGGTAGCCCACAGTCTTTGGGCTTTTCATACCCGCCGCCTGAACGGTCACCATCGCTTATCGCGAATTCCTGGGTCATTCCAAAAAAGGGAAACAATCATGTCTGTTTACGAAATCCATGACGTGCCGCCGACGGCACAACCAATGCTATTGACGCACAGCCAAGCCGCTGAGGCGCTTTGTATGTCCGAAAAAGCGCTTTACCAAAAGGCGCAGGCGGGCGAGATAGCTTATGTCGTTGTTAGCGCGAAAAAACAACCCAAGCGCGTTACGCGCCGTTACACGCATGCGGCAATCCAAGAATGGATAAGGAGCAATAGCGTTGCCGTCGTGCCAATTCCGGCAAAGGCCACCGCGCCAGGTGGCTGCCTGGCGCCAAGAGGCAACGGCAGTCCCGTATTGAGCGCCCGGCAAGCGCTGAAAGACGCTCAAGCAAAACGCCGCCCGGCTGGCCGCTCGGACCAAGCGGCACCCAACGGCGGGCGTCCTCCCGTCCGCCGCGTGGCCACTGCGAAGGGAATCGTGAGATGACCGCGAAACGTGGATCGTCCCGCCCACTTGGGCGGCACGACAGCACCGGCCCGCTGCGCACTGCGCCGTTTTCGCCGGAGCGGCAAATGGAATGGAACAGTCCCGAGTCGCAGTTGGGACGCTGGATTCTGTCCGAGCCCGAACGTATGCGCCAGGAATGGGCCAATGTCTATTGGAGGTCGTTTGAGCCGGGCCTACAGCGAGGCAAGGCTGTGGAAGCCGCAGAAATGCTGCGACTGTCACCGCCGAAGGGCTACGGAGGTAAGTATGACCAGCTTGTATGACCCTTGGGAGGGCCTATTCCAGGATGAGGATTGGGTTGGAGACACCCCGCCGCCAATCGCCGCGCAGCCCGTGCCGCAAGCAGAACCGGAGCTTATAGCCGGTGCGCCGCCGGGCAGGGGGCCAACGCCGCCAGCGCGCCCGCGCGGTCCGTCTGTGGCCGACCGCCTGGTAGGCATCGCCCGTGACGGTTACACGCTCGGTCGCACACCTGAAGGCGACACCTACGCCCTGGCTGCTGGCGGGCACGTCGCCTATCCGATCCGCGACCAGCGGGGCGGCTCGCTTCGCCGCCAACTGGCAGCCGCCTACCTCGACTTAGAGAATAAAGCCCCCTCCAATTCCGGCATGGCTGACGCGCTCGCCACCCTGGAGGGACTGGCCGACCG
>JAIRNM010000298.1 GCA_031258055.1 Bifidobacteriaceae bacterium | reverse complement strand
CCATCGTTCCGGCCGTCGGCCCTGACCAAGCGGCACGGTTAGTGGCCCAGTCTGGCGGCTGTCAAACTGTCAAAGTCAAGGTGGCGGCACTCGGCCAGACGGAAGCCCAAGAGGTTGACAGACTGAAAGCCGTGCGGGACTCCCTTGGCCCGGCCGGGAAAATCAGAATCGACGCCAACGGCGCTTGGGACCGCGAGACGGCGCTCGAACGTTTGCTGGCGTTGGACAAGGCTGCGCAAGGCTTGGAGTACGCCGAACAGCCCTGCCGGACAGTCCGCGATCTGGCCTGGGTGCGCCAGCGCAGCGACGTGCTGATCGCCGCCGACGAATCGATCCGCCGCGCCCGTGACCCGCTCCGGGTCAAGCGGCTAGAGGCCGCTGACCTGGCGGTCTTGAAGGTGCAGCCGCTGGGCGGGATTCGCGCCTGTCTGCGGCTAGCGGAAGAACTGGAGTTGCCAGTGGTCGTTTCCTCGGCCGTTGAAACGTCGGTCGGGTTAGCCATGGGTGTGGCCCTGGCCGCTGCTTTGCCCCGACTGGACTTCGCTTGCGGGCTTGGCACTGGCCGTCTCCTTAGCGGCGATTTGGTGCGTGACCGTCTCTTGGTGGACAGTGCCGTCCTGCCGGTTCGGCCAGTCGAAGCCGACCCGGCGCTGGCGGACCGATACGCCGCCAATCCGGCGGTTGACCGCCGCTGGCGCGAGCGCTTGGAGCAGGTGAAACGCAGCGCCGACCAAGTAGTCCAGCAGTCCGAACAGGACTGGCTAGCCGAACTGGAGGAGGTGGACGAGCCATGACGAGCGCCCTCGAAACCGCCCGGGCGATGGTGGCAGGAGTGGTCGCGGGTGGCCTCAGACGGGCTGTGTTTGCGCCCGGTTCGCGCAGCGCGCCGCTGGTCTACGCCGCTCTCGAAGCGGCCGAGCGCGGACAACTGGAGCTAACAGTCCGGACGGATGAGCGAGTCGCTGCTTTCACCGCTTTGGGCATGGCCGCCGCCAGCGGCGAACCGGCGGCGGTGGTGACAACTTCAGGAACAGCGGTGGCGAACCTGCATCCGGCGGTGATGGAGGCAGCGGCCTCCCGCTGGCCGCTGATCGTGATCAGCGCCGACCGCCCGGCCGAACTGCAGGGGGTAGGGGCCAATCAAACTACCGATCAGCGCCGGGTGTTTGGGGCCGCGCCCGGCTGGCAGGAGACCGCCCCGGCCGGTCTGGGTCCGGGCCGTGCCTACCGACTGGGGCTGGCAGCGGCTCGGGCAGCGCGCGGTTGCAGATCCGCGGTGCCGGGTCCAGCCCACATCAACGCTCAGTTCCGCGAACCATTGGTGCCTGGACCCGACTGGATGGCGATGGTGGCGGCGCCGGACCTGCCGGCACCAGACAGCGCGGCCACCATTAGCGGGCAAAGACTCAACCAAGGCGAAGCGGGTGGAGGCGACGAAATGGTACCCGTCCGGCTTGAGCCGGGCCCAAAGACAGTCGTAGTGGCAGGCTTCGGCGCCGGTCCCCAAGCCCGTGAACTGGCCGAAGAGGCGGGCTGGCCGCTGATTGCCGAACCCGCTTCGGGCGCTTGGGCAGGACCCAACGCGATCACGGCGGGGCGTCTGGTGTTGGCAGCGGCGCCGTCGCTGTGCGGCCAGATTGAGCGCCTAGTGGTCTACGGTCGGCCGGTCCTCTCCCGTCCGGTGACGCGGCTGGTCCAAGACCCGGCGGTCCAGACCGTCATAGTCCATCGCGGCGGCGGCGCCTGGTTCGACCTCGGGCGCGCCGCCAGCCGCATCGCTAGCCGCGTGCTCTTCCCGGCGGCATCGGCTGGGCAACGGTGTCCGGAAAGGGCCTGGTTGGAGGCCTGGCTCCAAGCCGGACGGACGGTTGGGCGCCAACTCGCGGCCGCGCCCTTCCCCAATGGTCCCGCCGTCGCCGCCGCTGTCATGGGCTGGTTGGCCAGTCAGGGGGCCGATGCCGCAGTCCCGCCAGCCCACCCGTCACCGCTGGTGGCCGGCGCTTCCAGTGCCATTCGGGACCTTGACTTGGCGCCAGCGCCGCCGACCGGGGCGGCGGTCTGGGCCATGCGGGGCCTAGCCGGAATTGACGGGACGGTGAGCTTCGCGGGGGGAGTCGCCTTGGCGACCGGCCAGCCTACGACTGTGCTGCTGGGGGACCTAGCTCTAGCCCATGATGTTGGCGGCCTGGCGGTGCCGAGCACCGAGAAGCGGCCCGACTTGAGGATCGTGGTCCTTGACGACCAGGGCGGGGCGATTTTTGAGAATCTGGAGCCCGCCGGTCTGGGCTTGGAACTAGCATTCGAACGTTTCTTCGCCACACCGCTGCCGATCAACTGGCGGGCACTGGCCCAGGCCCACGGAGTCTCCTACAACACTGCCCACATGGCGAGAGAACTGGCAGCGTCGCTGGACGAACCGATTCGCGGTATTAGCCTGGTACGTGTGCCGCTGCGTCGTGCGGAACGCCGCGGAGCTGACAACAAGACTGTGGAGCTTTCGAGAAGCGCGTTGAGCCTCCCAGGAAATTCTCAGGAATGCGGGAGGATTCATCCAGGTTGACGCGGTTTGATAGAGGCCGACGCGGAGAGGAAAAGAATCATGAGCGACGAGCCCCGCATAACGGGAGAAGGCGCCTCGGCGGCTGAGGGCAGGCCAGAGGCGTACCAACCAACGGGGGCCGTGCCCGCCCCGCCCGGAGATCAACCGGTCGGGCAGGAATCGGGCGAACCGACCTGGTCAGCGCCGGGCCAGGCGCTCCCGGCCTTCGGCCAGGTGGCTTGGCAACCGTTGACGCCGCGACAAGACCAGCCGCCAAGCCCGCCCGAGCGGCCCGGCCAGATTCCGCCGTCCTACCAGCCATCAGCGCCAGCCGGGCCAGCCCCGACCGCTTCGCCACCGGTCCCACCCAGTCAAGCAGCGCCCCAGGCACGGTCGGCTCAGCCGACTCGGCCCGTTCAGCCTGTTCAACCGGCTCAACCCGCTGCTCCTCAACCAGCCCAGTCAACTCCGTCCGCTCAGCTACCGGGACTGTCAGGGTCGAATGAGCCGCTCGCTTCACCGCCCCAGCGCGGCACGGCGC
>JAIRNM010000197.1 GCA_031258055.1 Bifidobacteriaceae bacterium | reverse complement strand
GAAGCCGCCGGCTCCGCCGGTGTTGCGGGTCAGGATCAGAACCTCCGTCACGACTGGGTGGGCGGCTGCCGTCTGACCCGAGCGGTCGGACGAGGCGTTGTCAACGACTAGGACGGCATCGGGCGCCCTGGTCTGGGCGGCGAGCGCGTCCAATGTCCCTTTCAGCAGTTCGCACCGGTTGTAGGCGACCACCACCGCCACGATCCTCACGCGGCCTCCCCACTACCCGGCGGCGCCAACCGGTACTTGACGAGGTTCGCTTCGGCCAGGTCGATCATCTGGCCGCAGGCGTCGACGAAAGCAGCGACCGCCGCTCCCGGCCGAGTGTCGCCAAGGTAGTATCCGGTAACCGCGGCACGGTCGTCAGCCCCTGGATCATCCGAGATCAACGTCCCGAGGAAGTCAGCCAGACGGCCCAACTCAGGTGGCCCCAGGCGGGGCGTCAGTTCGAGGAGCGGCGTTGGCGCCACCAGCGCCGCCCGGTCCGGCGGGATGGTGATCGTAAGTGGCCGCCCGGTCACTAAGAAGTCGATGGCCAGTGACGATACGTCGCTGATCAACAGATCCGCCTGCCCCATCGGTCCGGCCGCGTCCCCACCGCGGCTGACCGCGTGCCCCGCTGCGGGGTTGGCTTTGGCCGCCGCCTCGACCAACTGCCGCACCCTTGCGTCGGCCTGGCCGAACCGCGCGAGGCGGCTGCCCGTCAGGGGATGCGGCCGGTAGATCAAGCGGAAGCGCCGGTCCGCCAGCATGGCAGCCGCGATCCGTTCGCCGTAGGCCGCCAGCGATGAGTAGGCGGCCGAATCGGTCCCGCCTTCCCAGGTCGGCGCGTACAAAACGGTTTTACGGCCTTTCTCGCTTTTGTCCGATGCCGTCGCCTTTCCCCCTTCCCTGACCGTTTCGGTGCCCTCGGCTTTACCCGATGCAGTCCCCTTCCTCCGATTCCTGCCCGTTCCGGTGCCCTTCGCCTGGCCGGATGTGCCTCCTATCAACGCCGGATCGACTTGCGGACGGCCAATGATCACGCAGCGCTGGGCCGCGTCAAAAAGCGGCAGATGGGCCGCTAACCGGTCGATCGCCGCTTGGCCGGCCACAAACGTGAAATCGTAGGCCTTGGTCTGTCCGGACACGGAAACGATCTTGTCCGAATCACCGTGCATAATCGAGACGTGGATTAACTGCGGGAACGCCATCAAGGAGAAATTCGCCGCGTTGTGGTTTATGTAGAGCGCCAGGCGGACGGGATTGCGCGCCAGCACCAAATCAATGCTCGAATAATGCGAAATAGTGAAGGCCGGTAAACCCGATTCTTGCCGGATAGCTTTCACGGCGCGGGAATCAGTGCCTATGACAACTAGACGGTGGGCTCGGTGCAACGCCCTCAGCGCCGGATACCAAGCGCGTAATTGATAAAGGCCAACTACAGTGTCGGCGAAATAGACAATTATCTGGGCGCCGAGCGGTTTGGCCGCCAACTGCTTTTCGTCGCCGTAGCCGTCCGGGATTGACTTGGGCAACAATCCGGAAGCACGGACCGCTTTCACGGCCAAAGCGAGGGTCTTCGTCGCCACGACTTTTCGATCAAAGACGGCGCGGCGCCCGTGGCGCCAATCGAATGCGGGAAGACGGCCCTTAGACATACTTCGAAGCCTCTTCCCTGAATCGCTCGGCGTACTGCTTGCGTGGGATGTCGCCCAAGTAGTAGGCCTTGAGGTCCCGCCGAACGCCAGCCAGCGGATCATCCCCCCAGATGGCGTCTAGAGCGGAACTCAAGGTGTACTCGGCGGTTTGACCCACACCAATCGCTGCCAACGGGGCGTCGCCATTAGCCAGGCCTGGGTCGGCGGTGGAGGCCGGAGCGGTTACCAGGGGACCGGTGGTGAGGGAAGCGTAATCGACTACGTAGGCGCCGCGCGCCACCGGGAAGTCAGGCGTGAATTCCTCTGGACGCGCTGTTACAGCGATCATCACCAGCGGTTTCTCGGAATAGAGATAATCGGCTACTACGGACGAGACGTCAGAGATCATCAGGTCCGAGCGGTTGAAACAATCGATTATCGACAACTCGCTCTCGGCTTGGGCGCCGAAGACATGGGCGCGGCCGGACGCGGCCGCATCGGCCGTTAACAGAGCGACGACCTGGTCCCGGGCGGCGGCCGTCTTGTAATGCTTGTCCCAGTAAGGATGGGGGCGGAATACAACTGTGCAGCCGCGCGCCAGCAGCGCCCTGACGATTTCTGGACCGCGCGGAAGCGACGTGTAGTTGGAGTCCTTCGTGTTTCCGCACCAAGTCGGCGCATACAGCGCCGTTGGCGAATCCAATTCCGCCAGGGGTCCGCGGGTCGGTTCGACCGCGGCGACCTGCGGTCGCCCCACAATCACAAAAAAGTCGGGCGCTGTCGCCAGTCCAGCGGCGGCGAACCGGTCAATCGCCGCTTGTCCAGCCACGAAGTCTTTGTCATAGGCTCTGAACACCGGTGAATAAGACGCCACTTTATCCGAATCGCCATGGTTCAACTGAATATGGTTGAGATGCGGATAACGCAGCATATGGTCGTTCAGAATAGCGGTATTCACGTAGAAAACGGTTTTCAGGGACGGGCTAAGAGCGTCCTCAACGCCATCTAAGCCGACTCGGTGCAGTACTGGCACATCGAAGGCTTTGGTCACTTCAAGGAAATTCTCTCGCGTCCGGGTGATTATGAAGAACGGTTTACCGAGCGCCTTTAGCTGATCCATCCACATGGTGAGCTGGTGAAGTGAACCAGGAGCGGCCTGCCAGTGGATTGCGAAAGTCGGTTTGATTCGTTCCCAGAGTTTCGGTAAAGAAGCGTTGAAACGGAGGCGGTTGATCGCGAACAGGGCCACATCGGCCATCAGGATCAGGTTGACTACCGCTGCCACCACCGCCAAGCCCACCTGCGTGGAGCCCAACTCGCCGCCGGCCAACACCAAGCCAGTCGCGGCAATCAAGTTGACCCAGAAGACGACGTCAGTCGGCAGGTGTACGGTCCGGGTCTTGACGCCTGCGAAACGGGCCGCGTAAGGGAAGGCCTGGGCGGAGAAAGCCCGTGTTACTGGCTCGGCCAAAAGGCATCCAGTGACCGTGACAAGAGCGACGACGCGGGCAGCCGGAACGGACGGGGGGGAAGCGATAACGACGGCATCGGGCAATGAAGCGCTGAAGGCGGCGTAAAGCGCGGTCAGGCGAGCCAGGACGTAACGGCCGACCAAAGTGATGTGCTGTGGGCGGGCGCGGCGCCCCCCCAAAATGGCTGTGAGTAGGCAGGTCGCCACCGCTAACGCGAGCGCGAGGGTCGCCGGGCCACCTGACCAAGCGACGGCGACAGCAGCTAGAGCCAGGCCGTTCAATCCG
>JAIRNM010000365.1 GCA_031258055.1 Bifidobacteriaceae bacterium | reverse complement strand
CCCACAGCCGCGACAACTTGATGCCCGGCTTCTTCGAGCAGGCGTATCAGACCCTCGCGCAGCAAGACTGAGTCCTCGGCCAGCACAATCCGCATCTCGTTCCCTTCCCCGGTGGCGCTTCCATTTCGCACCGAACCGAGCCTACCGCCGGGAGGGTGGGCGCCGGTCGGTCATGAGCAGAAGGAAGAGCTGCGGCGATGGGTTGGGCTCGCGTCCGCGGACGTCACTGAGCCCGACGGCGCCCGGTACCGTGGGCCGGGGAAGTCGGCGCTCCAATAATGGCGACTATCCCCATTACTGGTCGCTTTGGGATCGGGGCAAGGGGACGCGGACCACCGCCCTTGTGCCTGAATCCGAACTGGTTATGTCGACGCTGCCGTCAACACCGGCTAGCCGGTCTGCCAAACCGGCCAAGCCGTGGCCGGGGATGACTACGGCGCCGCCGTGCCCGTCATCGTGCACTGACAACTCGGCGAAACCGGCAGCGGCCGGGACCGACAGGGAAAGCCGGGCGGAGTGCGCTCCCGCGTGCTTGGCCACGTTCGCGAGCAGCTCAGAAGCGGCGAAGTAGAGCGCGGTCTCGGCCGCTTGAGGGAGGCGGGGGAAATCGGGTGGCGCGAGTTCAACCTGGGTCGGGACACCCAGAGTGGGGGCGGCCGCACTGAGGGCGGCGCCTAGGCCGCGGTCGTGGAGAATGGGCGGGGCGACCCCGCGCGTCAGGGCTCGCAATTCGCCGATGGCCTGGTCTAAGCGGCTACGGGCTTCGGTCAAGACCGACTGGGCGGCCTCTGGTTCGTTAGCGGTCAAGCGGCGCTGGGCGGTGCCTAGGTCCATGCTCAGGCGGACCAACTGCTGCTGTGGCCCGTCGTGAATGTCCCGCTCAATGCGGCGGAGCGACTGGGCCTCGGCGGATTGGGCCCGCTCGCGCGAGCGCTGAACCTCCGCCAACCGCCGGGTCAGCGCCTCTTGGCTGGGCAGTAGCAGGAAGCGTGCCACTTCGGCGTGCAGTGCCGTCAGCCCGCGCAGCGCGGATGGCGTGATGACCGCCGCCGCTAGCCCGATTACCAGGTATACCAGCCAGTTCGGAACCGGCCAGCCGAGGAAGTCGGCCAGGCCTTGGTTCTCGACGTTTGGATTCAACACGGCCAGCCGGTCGGTGATCGGTTCCCAGATCGGTGCGGTCAGCCCGAAAACGGTCAGGCACCACAGGATCAGGCCCAAACTCCAGGTCAGTGTGCCGACCACTAGCGCTGCCAGACAGTAGCCAGCCTCACGCCAGCGCATCGGGTCGCGCAGCGGGGACAGCAGCCAGCCCGCCCAGGCAAGCCAGCGCGGGCCGGGACCGCCCGCAGGTCGGGGCAGTATTCGGCGCTCAGGGCGCAGATCGCGGCCCGCCGCCGCCAAGCGGAGCAGATCGAATTCCGCGAAGCCGTGGGCGGCCACCAAGGTCGCCGCCAGCAGCGGCAAGCCGACCCAGAGGATAACCGTCGCGGCGCCGACCATCAGACCGGAGATCTCCACAGTGAAAGCGACCAGCCCAAACGGAAAGGCGAGCGCCAGATAACCAGTGTCACGAGCCAAGTTGACCAACAGGCGGCGTGGCCTCCGGTCGGATGTCTTGCCAGCGGGGTGTGCCTGTGGAATGGCGGCTGGAGCGGCGGCATCGGCCGACGGATTGGTGGCTCGAGCGTTGGTAGCCGGGGCCGCGGAGACGGTTGGCGGATCGGATGTTGGAGCGGCGGCATCGGCCGACGGATTGGTGGCTCGAGCGCCGACCAGGATCGGTTCGGCGGTGGCGTTGGGTTCCATGGTTCAATTCTCCCGGCCATGTTCCGGGGGCGCATTGGTGCTACCAGGCCAAACCCCGGTGGGGCTAGCCCCAGGACCGTGAGTTTGGAGAGAGTTTTCTAACTGGAGTTGGTAAAATGGTCGCTGACGTAAGTTTTCTAATCCGAACTGGAAAACTCAGCCGACAGGCTAGCGGATGGCGGTCAGGTCGCGCGCCGCCCGCACTCCGCGCAGCGAGCCCCAGCCGACCAGGGCCAGTCCCGCCGAGATTGACACCAGCGTCAAGGTGGCGAGCGTCCAGTACGGCAGGTCCGCGAACCACAACACCAGGGCGGCCACCCCAGTTGCCGCGAACACCCAGCCGGCCGCCTCTATCCAAGGGCCGGCGACGGCGTTGGCGATTCGGAAAGCGGCGTCTGACTCCAGGGTCGCGAGAGTGCGCACCCCCGGCCAGTAGTCGCGTGTGACCTCCCCTTTAGCGCACAACCGCCCCACTACAACTATCAGCGCTCCCGACACGCCGAACACTATGAACAAAGCAAAATACATTTGACCGACCCCCCGTTTTGATTCCGGTACCCAGGTAAGTCCCGTGGCAAGGCCAGGTTAAGCGATTACACCGGCTAGTGTCCCGTTCCGCCCGCTCCTTCCCGCCCCTCGGCCCGGCTCGCGCTCCAGGGCCGCCGCAGGGGCAACGGGATGCGAGAATTGGCGGATGCCGCACGGCCACGACCACTCCCACTCTGGTGACGTCTCTCGATCAGGCAACCGGCGCCGCTTGGCCTGGGCTCTGGGCCTGGCCGCCAGCGTTCTGACGGTCGAGATCGTGGGTGCGATCTGGACGGGATCGCTTGCCCTGGCGGCGGACGCCGGTCACATGGCAGCCGATTCAATGGGGTTGGTGTTCGCTTTGGTCGCGGCGCGATTGGCGGACAGTTCGCCAACCCCGAAGCGGACCTACGGACTCAAACGGGTCGAAGTGCTAGCGGCTCTCTCTAATGCCTTGATCGTGGTCGCCATTGCCGTAGGCGTGGCGGTGGAGGCGGTCGGGCGTCTGTTCCGCCCAGCCGAGATCCAGGCAGTGCCGGTCATCGTGCTCGCGGCAATTGGCCTGGTGGCGAATGTTATAGCCCTGTTGATCCTGCGCGGCGGCGCCAGGGATTCAATCAATGTGCGGGGCGCTTACCTGGAGGTGATGGGCGATTCGCTGGGCTCTTTGGCGGTGATCGTCGCGGCAGTGGTGATCGCTTGGACCGGTTGGATGCGGGCGGACGCGGTGGCGTCAATAGTGATCGCGCTGTTGATCTTGCCCCGAGCCTATTCACTGTTGAAGGAAGTGTTGAGGGTGCTGTTGGAAGCGACGCCCAAGGACATGGACCTAAGCGAACTGCGGGAGCATCTGGAGGAATTGCCCGGCGTGGTTTCGGTCCACGATTTGCACGCCTGGACCATCACTTCCGGTTTGAAATCACTAACCGCGCATGTGGTAGTTGAACCCGAACGGTTCAACCCGCAGGCGTACCACGAGTTGCTGGATGAAATGTCGCACTGCCTGAGTGGTCACTTCGATTTGACGCATTCGACTTTCCAAATCGAACCAGCCGATCACTCCGAAGACGATCTCCACCCCTAAACACGAGCACCACGCCTAGAAAACCTCGGTGCGCGCGATGCCGCGCACGGCGGGGACATCGGCGAGATGGTCCCACACTACGATCCAGGTGTCGCCCGCGTGGCGCACGGCGATCACCCAGGCTCCGTCTGGAAAGTCGGGGCCTTCTAGGCGATGCGCCCGCGATCGGCTGTCGCCCTCGCCGATCCAGTCGATGGCGTCTTCTAGAAGCTCGACCAGTTCGTCTAGGCCGCGGTGCCACAGGTCGTCAAGGACGGCGTTGGCTTCCGGGCTGATCTTGACTTCACGCATCGCCAGTAGCCCGGCGCTGGCTGCGGCGCCTGTGCGGCACGAGTTGTTCCGGGTGGGCCGCTGAGTGCTTGAGTTGAGCGACGAAGGCTGGATCCAGTCGAACGGCCAATTCAGCTCGGGTCAACACCTCGGCGGGCTCTAGCAGGATAGAACCGTCTCCCAGGTCAGTGACGCGGTAAGTCGTGTCGCGCTGGGCCACTGTGATGCGGCCGCGACTATCAGCTAAGGCGATACTCATCCATCAATCCTAGTGGACCTGCGGGAATAGGGGCAATTCCCCGGCGAGGCGAAGAAGGTCTCCGGTGTGGAACAGTGCCCGGGGCTTCGACAAGTGAGCCAATAGAGTAGAGGGATGGCGATTTGTGTTACCGGAGGGGCCGGTTATATCGGGGCCCATGTTGTTAGATTGCTGGAACGGGCGGGGCAGGAAGTCATCGTGATTGACGATCTCTCCTATGGCGATGCTAAGCGGGTCGGTCAGGCGGAGCTAATCCAACTCGACTTGGCGGATACGGCTGAGCTGCCGCGGTTACAAGCCAGCCTGGACGGCTGTGACGCGGTGGTACACATCGCCGGGCGCAAACAGGTGGGGGAGTCGGTTGAGCGACCGGCTTGGTATTACCAACAGAACGTCGGTGGTATGGCTAACTTGCTGTTGGCGATGCAAGCGCAAGGTGTTGACCGGCTTGTGTTCTCGTCATCGGCCGCTGTCTATGGCGAACCCAACACCGACCGCGTGCGGGAAGACATAGCCTTGCGCCCGATCAACCCCTACGGGGAGTCGAAGCTGGTGGGGGAATGGCTGGTCCGCGACGCCGCCCGGGCTTGGGGACTGCGCGGGGTCAACTTGCGCTACTTCAACGTGGCTGGCGCCGGCTGGGAAGACTTGGGCGACCCGGCGGTCTTGAACTTGATCCCAATGGTGCTTGAGAAACTGGCCGAAGGGCGCCCCCCGGCCATCTTCGGCGACGATTATCCAACCCCGGACGGGACCTGTGTGCGCGACTACATCCACGTCGTTGACATCGCCACCGCGCACATGATTGCCCTGGATTATCTAGAGCGCGACGAGCGGCCGTTCGACTCATTCAACATAGGCACGGGCGCTGGCACGTCAGTGCGGCAGGTAATCGAAATGGTGGGCGAGGTATCAGGCTTGGACACCGCGCCGGTCATCAAGCGGCGTCGCGCTGGCGACCCGCCGGTGCTGATCGGCGATGTCGACCGAGTTGAGCAGACCTTCGAATGGAAGGCTCAGCACGATCTGCGGTCGATTGTCGATTCTTCTTGGCGGGCCTGGCAGGCCGGGCCGCGCCGTATAGAAAAGGCTGCTTGATACCACTTCCCGGTGCCTTTGGCGGCAACGAAAAGGGGGCGGCATCTACTACTGCGGGAGTCGATGCCACCCCCTCTTCCTTATCCCCTAGTCCCTGCTTCGATCCCTACTTTCTATCCCCAGGTGTTCGGCTCGCCAGGTTTGTTGCTCAGGCTTGCTGCCAAGCTTGGGCCCAAGACTGACGGGCCTGGAAAGTTTGCGGTGCCGCGAGCGCCGGGGTGCGGCGGGGAAGCGGCCCGGGCGCGTCATTGTCCGATGCCGTCGTCCGGGCGCTGTTCGCTAAGCGGACGGCTTGTTCCGCGGCTGATACATGGAACGGATCGGCCGAGTTGGCCGAGCTAACCGCTCCGGCGGGCCGTTCAGGTGCTGGCACCACCCGGTTGAGCGGCGGCGGAATCTCCGGTCCGTTTAGGTTCGGCCTAGTCTCCCCCGCATTCGGCAATTCGATCTTCAGTTCTTCGGCCAGTTCAGCTTGGGGCTGGAAGCTAGCGGTCCCGGCCGGTGAAACACACTGGACGTAAGCGTTCTGAATAGATTCAAGGCTGGGCGGCAGGCCCAGCATTGGGGCCGGCGGAGTCGCGGTGAGTGCATCGGCACTTTGGCGCCTGCGCTTCGCCGCGATAAGAGTTAGGAGCAGCGCCACGACCCCAGCGGCGGTGGCGACGAGGGCGACCGGATTGCTGCCGAAAAAGTCGGCGGCTTGTGAAAAGACATTGGCGAGGATCGCGTCCGGCGAGGTGGCGTGATCACTCGCGTTGATGGATATTGGCATGCCAATCATCCTGTCAGCGGCCCGGAGCCAAACCCACCCGGCGTTCAGCGGGCACCTGAGTAGTTTCCGTTGTTGGACAACCGCGAAAAACGCTCTAAGAAAGACTAAAGCTGATCAAGACGGCATCATTTATGCTGGTCAAACGTTTGCGGTTGGAAGCGGGAGGGTCTTCTTGGGCTTGTTCGCTGGCAGCATAATCGGTGGCCAATTCTTCTATTAGGAGCCTCCGTTCCACAGTAGTTCCCGTGGCCTATTCGACCGCGCGCCGGGTTAGTCGCGCCCGTGGACGATTGCCCCGGCGCTCAATGCGGTAGGGCCAGCCGCCCGCGAGAGTCTGGGCGCGCCAAGGCCCTTCCTCTTTTGACACGCCGAACATGCCAAAACCCCTCCCCTTTTGACACGCCTTATGTAGACTGAGATTGTGCGGGATGATGAGCTCAGGCGGCTGTTCGCGTTGTCGAACCCCTGGTGGAAGACCGACGATAACCTTGCCAGCCGCACAGCCTGGACGACTAGTCACCGTCTTCTCGTGAGCCGGGTGGATTTCGACCTGGGGTACCGTGCGCGGGTTTTCGACGACATTGCGACTGGTCCAGTGGGTGACAGCCTGGTGGTTCTGAATGGTCCTAGGCGGGTAGGCAAATCGGTTGCCCTAATCGACGCGATCGCCGCCATGTGTGGCCGCGCCGACGTCGACCCTCGGATGTTGGTTCACCTTCCTTGCGATGGCCTAAAAGCCCGCGATCTGCGGCGGGCCATTACACTGGGGCGGGCTCTCACCGCGTCAGTCGACCTGGCGGCGCCCCGCGGGCGGGTGTGGTTCTTCGAT
>JAIRNM010000012.1 GCA_031258055.1 Bifidobacteriaceae bacterium | reverse complement strand
TCCTGGCTCGAAAGTCAGATCCGATCTGCGCCCGCAGCACGTCCCTGGACCAGCCCATCTCGACAACTTTCCGGGCGTACCAGGCGCGCTCATCTGGCGTCTTCAGCTTGTCCAGCAGGACCATGATGTGCCCCCAGGGCAATTGGTCAGCGACTTGCTGACCAATTGTCTCTGGCTCGGGCCACGCCTCGGCGAACATCCGCATGTACTTCAAGTTCGTCGGCGACCAACCGCTCTGACCGGGGAACTCCCGGCGCATGTCGGCGGACACCTGCTGGACAACCTTCGCTCCCCACCCAAGCGCCTCTCGCTTCTCAATGAGGTCCCGGCCCACCGACCAATACAACCGAAGCACCTCAATGTTGGCGGCCCGCGCTGCCCGGAACTGCGTGGCCCTCACCCTGGCCTTGAGATCCGCGATCCACTCTGCGTACCCGTCTGGCATAAGGCCACCGCCCACTCCAGCGCCGCCCCTGGAGGTTACGGCCCCCACATACTCAGCCACGTCGCCCGGCCTATCCAGTTCGGCGCCGCTCATCGGTTCCCTTCCGTCTGATGTTTGTCCAGGCCAATCGTATTGGCTGCATCAACATGCCGATACACCGAGGCGCGGGACACTCCCAGGGTCCGCGCGCACTGGGCGACACTCGCCCCATCGGCCAACAACTGGGCCGCCAGGCGGATTCGCTCCGGGGTCATGGCGACGGGCCGACCGCCCTTGCGGCCCCTGGCCCTGGCGGCCGCCAACCCAGCCATCGTCCGCTCGCGGATCAGGTCGGACTCGAACTCGGCCAGCGAGGCGAACACCCCGAACACCATCCTGCCCGCCGCCGTGGCGGTGTCTATCTGGTCCGTCAACGACCGCAACCCGGCCCCGGCTTCCTCGATTGCGGCCACCGTGGCCACCAGATCGGCCAAAGAGCGACCCAGCCGGTCCAGCTTCCACACCGTCAACGTGTCCCCGGCCCGCAGCGCCGCCAACGCCTCAGCCAGCTTCGGGCGGGAAGCCAGCTTGCCGGACGCCTGCTCGACCCAGATACGGGAGCACCCGGCCCGCTCCAGCGCGTCAACCTGCAACGCCGGGTCCTGGTCGATGGTGGACACACGCGCATAGCCGATCAGTTCACCCATGGGCACGACTGTAGGGCACCGTCAAGAACCCCGCGCGGAAGCAGAGCCGTTTTGGACACGGCTTTTGGACGCTCTTTCGTCGGCGTGTCGCCCAGTGTCCAAAAACGGCCGATTGATGACAACAAGCCATCCAATACGGAACACCCCAGCCAGCCCAATCCAGACCGGTCGCCGCCAATTAGCGGCCAAAGAACCCCGCCCATTAACCGCCAACATTCACGCGCCTGAGCCGATCTGTGTTCAGTTGCCTGACGCCGATCACTGTCACACCGAACGACTCGCCCTACACAGCAACTGCCAGCTCCCGTCTCCTGCCACGGCGTCCTCCCACACAATTCGCCACCACTTTTAGCCGATTACCGCCGGCAGTCAAAGTATGCCGATCCCATCTTCGCAGCCAAAAGCCCGTCCGTCGCCGGGTTGTCGCCCACAATGACCGTCTGCCGACCCGGTGGCACCTTCGCGACCACAGGCAAGAAACACTGAGGCTTACCTATCACCTCAAGCGACATCATCTCAGCGTTCCCAAAATAGGTGCCGAGGCCGGGCACTAGCCCTCCTTCGCGATGTACCTCAACGTCAAGGTTTGTAATCCACCCCAACCATCCCATCAGGTCACCCATCTCCTGGGCGACTTCTCGCGCATTGGGACCTAGCGCAATAATTGTCGGCAATGACCGATCCAGATCTACAGTCACGTTGAATCCTCGCCGTCGAATCTCTGCCTCTAGACCAGAGTTCCCAATAGGTAGGGAAACAGTACCTCCCCGAGCAACCCCGGATTCCACCGCACATAACACGCCATCCAGCGCCGTAATACAATGTTCCCTGATCGCCCTAACCCCTAAGCCTTGGAGGCGCGCAAGAACATCGGAACCACGATATCGATCTGAATTGGAAATGTACCACGCGTTCGCCGGTTCAGCGGCCGCCGCCAATTCGATGTTCTCAGCTATTGGATCACCGTCTTTCCACAACGTTCCGTCAAGGTCAAATATCATTGAACTGAACCACGATACGTCGCACCGCTCGACCCGAGTTACCATGTCGCCCATTCCGATTTAGCCATCACGTCGCATATCAAACACCCAGCCTGGCCTCTCTGTCCGCGGCCAGATCCATTCACGATTGTCGAACTAACACATCTACACCAAGCGTGGCATGCCACTCCAGTCGATCTCCTGTTCGCTAAACAGCAGTGGCTGATCCTCACAGCCGGGCCAAGACACGCCGCCATTACATTCCACGTTCACAGGCCTTACTCCCCCATGCAACAGTACCTCCGCCATCGACAGGGCCCGGATTTTCGTGCCCGTTGTGAGGATTCCCACATTATGTTGTGGGAGCAAATTGCCGTTGCGGCGCCCAAGCAGCCAAATGGCTGGGATCTCCGGCCGCTCCGTCTTCCAATGAACTGTCAGTCGCAGCGAATCAGAGTCACCGCCCCGCGCCGCATCTGCAGCATGAATAGCCTTGTACCGGTTGGCGGCCTGCGGCACAATTGCCTTGGCGACCCTTATAAACTCCGCTATCGGCAACCGCGGATCGTAACATATCGCCTCGTGAGCTACTGCCGGGTTGATTAGACCAATCAACCCTAGAGCTATAGTCTCACGACGACCAGAGCGTCTTACGCGCCTACGGACTGTTACGGCCCCCTCAGCGAACCCATCGAATCCACCCGTCAAAATGTTGTCCCAATCGAGATTT
>JAIRNM010000350.1 GCA_031258055.1 Bifidobacteriaceae bacterium | reverse complement strand
AAAGTCCGCACGGATCTGCCTGTAGTCAAGCTGAAAGCCAGTTCGAGCAGCGACGGCGATTGGTTCGACCTGGGCGGGACAGTTCAAGTAGGCGAGGCAGAGGTGGTTTTCGCCCGGGTGTTCGAAGCTTTGGCGGCGGGAGACGCCCACGTCATGGCCGACGATGGCTCGCTGGTCGAGTTGGACCATCCGGTCTTCGAGAAGCTGGCGAAACTAATCGATGAGGCCGCGAAGCTGTCCGACCGTCCCGGCAAACCCCGGATCGGCCGCTACCAGGCTTCACTCTGGCAGGACCTTGAAGAGGTCGCCGGCGCCGTCGAAGGGGCCGGCCGCTGGCGTTCAGCGATGGCGGACCTGCGCGATTTGGCCAGCACCGATGCCGCTCCGAGCGCTGAGCCGTTGCCAGCTACTTTGACGGCTGAACTGCGCCCTTATCAGAAAGCTGGTTACGACTGGCTGACTTTCATTTGGCGGCACCGGCTCGGCGGCGTGCTGGCTGACGACATGGGCTTGGGCAAGACTGTCCAAACACTGGCGATGATCGCTCGCGCCCGCACTGAACAAACGGCGGGAGCCCCGCCCTTCCTGGTGGTAGCGCCGTCTTCGGTGGTGCCGGGCTGGTTGGAGGAAGCGGCCCGCTTCACTCCCAGCCTGGTCGTTCGACCAGCCAGCGAAACGCGGGCGCGGGCCGGGACGACGCTAGCTGAATTGAGCGCGGGCGCGGACCTAATTGTCACTTCCTATGCCATCTTCCGGATTGATAACGCCGAGTTCTCAGCTCAGCCATGGTCGGGGCTTGTCCTAGATGAAGCCCAGTTCGCCAAGAACTTCGCCACCAAGGTCAACCAGCTAGCCCGCCAACTCAAGACCGATTTCAAGCTCGCCGTCACTGGTACGCCGATGGAGAATTCGCTCTCCGAGTTCTGGGCGATTTTCGCCATTGTCGCCCCTGGCCTGCTCGGCTCGCGGAAACAGTTCAAGGAACTCTACGCTGGCCCAATCGCCGCTGGCGGTGATCCGGCACAGGCGGCAATGACCCAGCTCAGGCGGCGGACCAAACCGCTATTGATGCGCCGGACCAAGGAGCGCGTGGCGGCTGACCTGCCCGAACGCCAAGAGCAAGTGGTGCATGTGGCGCTGGATGGACGGCACCGGGAACTATATGACACCTACCTCCAGCGGGAACGTTCGCGCATGCTGGGGCTACTAGATGATTATGACTCGAACCGAATCGCCATCCTCAAGTCGTTGACGCTGCTACGGCGGGCGGCGCTCGACGTTTCCCTAATTGACCCAGGATTGCGCTCAGTGCCCTCCTCAAAGCTCGACGTGCTCCTTGACCAACTTGGCCAAGTGCTTGGCTCGCAGCATAGAGCCCTCATATTTTCCCAGTTCACTAGCTATTTGGCTAAAGTGCGTGAGCGCTTGGAGGAAGCCCGCCTGGCTTACTGCTACCTCGACGGCTCCACCACTAACCGCGCGGCGGTTATCAATGGCTTCAAGCAAGGCGATGCGCCGATCTTCTTGATTTCGCTGAAGGCGGGCGGGTTCGGGCTGAACCTGACTGAAGCGGACTACGTCTTCCTGCTTGACCCCTGGTGGAATCCAGCGGCCGAGAACCAGGCCGTCGACCGGACGCACCGGATTGGCCAGGACCGGCCAGTGATGGTCTCCCGCTTAGTCTCCAAAGACACCATCGAAGACAAGGTGATGGCTCTCAAAGCCCGCAAGCAGGCGCTGTTCGATTCGCTCCTGGACGCCGATGGCGCTTTCTCCACCGCTCTAACAGCGGACGACGTCCGCGCCCTAGTCGAGTGAGCCCATCCCTTCGGCCCTCGGCCCTTCAGCCCTGTTTGCCCTTCACTCCCCTAGGCGAGGTTCGCGCGGGGCGGGGTCGGCCGGGCGAACTCACCTGTTTAGAATTCGCCTGGTCTGGGTTCTTGTGGGCCAGGTTGGGCCGGGCCAGGTTGGGTCGGGCCAAGTTGGGCCGGGCCTGGTTGGACTGGGGCGGGGTCGGCCAGGGCGGAACTCCTGGGGATAGAAGACGGCCGCTGATCCGGCTACGGTCGGCAAATCGCCATAGCCTCCCGGCGGCGCTGACCTGAACCCCGCCGCCGCTTGGCGGCGACGCGCCAGTACGAACCAAGTCAAAGCCGCGACTGCGGCTAAGGCACCGCCCGCCAGCGCGAAAACCGCCCAAGGTGGCCAGCTGCCACCGCCGCTGGCAGCGACCGGGCTAGGCGACTGGGTTGGCTCACTGGTATCAGTCGGCACCGGACTCGGTGAAGGGCTGGGCGGTTCTACGGTCGGTGGGGTTTCCGGCGGAACCTCAACGATCGCTTCGCCAGCGCCGCCGATCGCCGAGTATTCAGAGACCTGACCGAAAGGCGGGTTGAAAGTGATGGTGTTGCCCTCAATCAGTCCGTCGCCGGAGATGACCGGGCCGGGAAAGGTGAAGCTGACCTCGACCGCTATCTGGTCCGCCATAGTCGCGGGATCAACGCCTAGTTCCTCGAATTGCTGCGGATTGACGCCCGCGTCTGTTAGATCAGTCACGACCGCGACCAGGAACTGGTCATCCTGCCGGGTCACTGTGATCTGAGTCGAAGGAGACGGGTTAGCGTTCAATTCGGTGATCGGGCTGGGCTCGCGGCTGGTGAAAACCCAGCCGATGTAACCGTCTTCCTGGTAGTCCTCCATCAAGGCCTCTTGCCCCAGGTCCACGCCGGTCTGTTCGGCCGTAATGCCCGCCCTGATTTCGGCCATTAGCTGATCGCGCGTCTTGCCCATAGACGTGGCTGCCTGGTCAATGAACTCTTCTGAGAAAGCGGTCACGGCGCTAAGCGTGAAGGTGTCATCGCTCGCCAAGGTAACGGCGGTCACAGTCTTCACACAGCCACACAGCGCGAAGGCTAGGGCCAACGCTGTCAGCAGCGGCCCAGCCATCAACCGACGTCTCGAAAGCCTCACGAAATCTCCTGCCTTTCGCTACTTCCAACCAGAGTCGACTTTGACACGGCCGCTGAACGCGCCTGAGCCCGCGCCCGGATAGAAATACACGGTCGCAGCGCTGTCCGGCGCGATTGACATTAGGTCGGCGTACTTGTCGCCGTTGAGAGACGCCCCGCCAATAGGGGTGAACCCTTGCCAGCCGCCGCCGTTAAGGGCGCGGCTGCCGAACTGGCCTGTACCGAGTGATCGGTACCAGTACAAGTAGCCGGTGGCGTTGTCTATCCCCATGATGTCGTTGATGCCGTCGCCATTCAGATCACCGGCCGGAATCAGCTGGAAGTTCGTCCAGCCAGAACCTACCTGAATGCCCGCGCCGCCATTTTTCCAACCGTAAGCGCCGTTTCCTTGGTATAG
>JAIRNM010000339.1 GCA_031258055.1 Bifidobacteriaceae bacterium | reverse complement strand
CTAGGCTTAACATCAGGTACAGCTTGACGGCGCGATCAGAGGCGGACTTGCGCTCACAAGGGCCCGGCCGCCGCCGGAAGAACCGCTTGGTTTGCTGATACGTGTCATAGTTCTTATCGAAGCGCTTGGCCGCTTCTCGAGCGATTTCCTTAGCCGGGTTGGTCTTGAGCACACCGACCAGGGTTGCGAGCAGCGACTCGAACAGGGTTTCGCGGTCCGCGCCGCTGTCCACCGCGACGTTGACCGCCAGCTCAATACTCTAGTCCGTGGCACCGAGGATCATGAGCTTCCCCAGTGCCAGGTTCAGGAGCGACGTTTGGGAGTAGCCCACGGCGCTAAACGGGCTCTCAGTTGGGAGAATGTAGACCCCGCAGGCAAAGCTGAGCATGTTGTAGACGTCCAACAGGAGTTCAGCGGCGTCCTCCGAATTCTCGCCGCACCGCGACCAGGTCTTTGATGAAGCGCCTAAACTCGAAGCGCCACTTGGACCGCTTCGTCTTCGGGATCTCCCGGTTGGGCCGAAAGTACAGGCCATCATTGGCGTTCTCTAAGAACTCCGTGACCTCCCACCACAACTTGTTGAAGTCGACTGACGTCGGCTTCGGCGCCACCAGCCGACTTCCCTTGGTGAATCCGCGCAGAAGCCCATCCAACTGCCGGGAGAACCCAACGGTGCCAGCACGGCGTCGTAGAAAGTAGCTGCGGCGGCGACATCGGCGCATTGCAAAGACAGGTGATGGACCGTCATGGCGTAATCTTCCAGCCAACTCACCTGGAGACATCCGCTCATTCCACCACTATTGGAGCGGCGCCGTGGATCTGGCTGCACAGCGGCGCGACCAGGCCAATACACTCCCGCCGACCAGCAGCAAGGCGCCGCTGGCCAAGGTCAAAAGGCCCGCAGTTGAACCGGTCAAAGGTAGACCGCGCACGGCGCTGGACGGGTTAGGCGACGGGGAGGGACCGGCCTCGGTGGCCATTACCTCGAAGACCGCCGAGAACTGCCCGGACATCGCTCCGGTCAACTGAACCGTATGCGACCCGGCTGGCACATCGGCAGGAACCACCCAAGTAAATGACAGCCCGCCATCGGCGCCGGCGACGGCCCGGCCGAGTTGGACCGGATCCGAGCGCATCACAGCGGTCACTTCCTCGCCCGGCTGGAAGTTGACAGCCACCACGCTCTGGCTCGCGCCAACGCGCACCGGATCCGAGCCGAGTACCAGTCGGGGCACTCCGACCCGCCATGACACCTCTGAGACAACCCTGGACTGGTCCGTGTGCTCGATCCGCAGCACATCGCCTTCGCTCGCAATCGGCTCCAACTCACAAGACCAAGCGCCGTTCGACCCCATCTCAACCCGGCACAACTCGGTGCCATCAGTTCCGGTCACAACCACGGTGCCACCGCCAATGCCATTAACCACGCCCGACAACACCGCGCCATCCGTCGGCGTTAGCTGAATGGCCGCTGCGGGCCCGTCACCTGGGTCATCGTCGGGGTCATCGCCGGGGTCATCGCCGGGGTCCGGCGGGGGATGCGTGAACTCGACGGTCACGGGGCTGCCTGGCAAATCTACCCATTCGCCGTCAAAGGAGGCCGAAACCGCCACCTGATAGGCGCCAGCGCTGACCGCCTCCACCAACAACCGGGCCTCGCCGCTGTCTTGGTCAACGGGCACCGTGACGAAACAAGGCGAGGCGACATCCGAGGCGAACAATCCAGCGGCGTCCACCCGGAAGCCGACCACTCCGTCCGCCAACCGGTCGCCGTACTGGTCGACTAGACGAGCGACTACCTCGACCGGCGCACGCCGGTCGGCCATTCCCGCCCCGGCCGGTTCCAACGCAGCTGAGGACTCCAAGTCGAGGACCGCCGGGAACACTAAAGCGACCGCCTTGGAGCCGATCAGATTAGCTCCTAGCCAGGCCTCAAGCTCGAACGCGCCAGCCCGCGAGGCGGCCACCACGACACTCACGCGACCATCCGGCCCGGCAGAGAAAGGTCCTGATCCGGACAGAAGCAAACCGTCCGCCAACTCGAACTCCACCTCAGTGCCGGGAACCACGTCGCCATCGCCGTCGCGGACTGTCACCGTCGCCGTGTAAACCAGCTTTCTGCTGGCGTCAGTCGCGGATTCCAGTTCAAGCGTCGAAGTCTCCACCGAGGGTGCCTCCGGCCCGAACGTGAAAGCCACCTGGCCAAGTAGTTCGGAGTCCGACCAGGCTGAGACCGTCACCGTGCCGACCCGATCAGAAACGACGCCTATCCCGGCCGCGCCGACTAACGAGGACCCGATCAAAGCCTCCCCACCCAGCGGCGTGCCTTCCGCCAAATCCACCAAGCTAGCCCCGGCCACCCCGGCCACCCCGGTCAACTCGAAGCGAACTGCTTGGCCCGGTACCGGATTGCCGAATGAGTCGACCACCGCCACCGACAACCGGTGCCGCGTGACGCCATCGGCCGCTATCACGCCTGCCGTGCCGGCCAAAGAGCCTTTCATCTTACTCAAGTCAGGCGGCCCGGCCTCGAACAGGACGGTCACGGCGGCGCCCAGCAAAACCCCATCGACCTCAGCTTTGACCTGCCAAAGGCCAGCCCGGGTGGCTGAGAAAGGATGCCACAAAGCGGTGCCATCGACTGCCGGAACGACAGGTCCGGCCTGCCACTCGGCATCGGCGCCGTCCTCGGCGTGGCGGAAGGAAAAAGCCACCGCCGCCTCTCCCG
>JAIRNM010000337.1 GCA_031258055.1 Bifidobacteriaceae bacterium | reverse complement strand
AAAGCCGGGATCGGTCATCAGCGGTCAGTATCAATGAATTCACTTCCCAAGCATATCCCCGTCGGGGTAGTGTCCCGATACCCATTGAGAACTCCAGCCCAATGTTTTCCGGACAGCCGCCGGATCTCCCCCAGAACAGCCGCCGCCTGCCGACCCACTTCTGCGGGACCATTGCCTATGAGCCGACGGGGCTGGTCCCAGCTATGTAAGGGATGATGGCGGGCGAGTCGCCCCAACGGGCTGAAAGCCGCTATTGGATAGCACATGGATAGCGCGTCAGATGATGGGATAAGCGCTGTCCGATTTGGGCGCCGCGCCCCGATCGCGGTCCCCATTAGCGGAACGCTTGGTGCCAGGCACCAGGCGTTCCGCCTCGGCGGAGGCGGACCTAGTGCGAGCCTACTCAAACCGCGCCGAGGGTTTGAGTAAGGCGCATATGGCGGTGGCGGCGGGATTCGAACCCGCGGTGGAGTTTGCCCCCACACACGCTTTCGAGGCGTGCTCCTTAGGCCACTCGGACACGCCACCGCCCGATACAGTACCAGGCCTAAGTCATCGGGCTTCGCTTTGATGTCGCGGATAACCATATGCGCATCTACAGTATCCTTATGCGCATGCTTGAGCGGCGAGTCCAAGTCTTATTCGGTAAAGACCAATACCGGGCGCTGGAGCAGGCCGCTACCTCCCAAGGTCAGTCGGTTGGGTCGCTTATACGTGAGGCCGTCGATCAGAGATTACTTGCCGGAGCGGATACAGAGCGGCAGGCCTTCGACCGGTTCATGGCTCTGGCCGAGGCGTCTCCAGAGGTCACAATCACCCCTGACGAATGGCAACGCCTGAAGCATTTGGAACTGGACAGATTCGTTGGGCCGGTCGCGGAATGAGCCGCGACTAGGGCCGGGTACGGCGCTGCGCGAAGAAGTCGGCTAAGAGGGCAGCACATTGATCCGCCAAGACGCCGCCTATGACTTCCGGGTGATGGAGCGAAGCGCGGTCACGCGGCAGGTCCCAAACCGACCCGCACGCCCCCGCCTTGTCATCCCAAGCGCCGAACACAATTCGATCCACACGGGAGGCGATCAACGCTCCGGCGCACATCGCGCAGGGCTCCAGGGTCACCACCAGGGTGTGGCCGTCTAGCCGCCATTTCCCGACAGCCGCCGATGCCGCTCGCAACGCCACCATCTCAGCGTGCGCCGTCGGGTCGGCTAGCCGCTCACGCTGGTTGGCTCCGCTCCCGATTACCGCACCGCCTGGCCCGACCACCACGGCGCCGACGGGGACGTCGCCGCTTTGGCTGACGGCATCGGCCAAGGAAAGGGCTTGCCGCATCGGCTCAAGCCAACGCCAATCTAGAGCAGTCGTCACCCGAACATTGTGCCCTGACGTGGCGCGGGGGTGGGGGTTGGGCTTCGTGCGGGCGGTAGGTTGGAACTATGCAGGTGCATGTTGCGGACCACCCGTTGATAGCCCACAAACTGACCGTCTTGCGTGACAAGAACACCGATTCGCCAACCTTCCGGGCCCTAGTCGCCGAGTTGGTGACGTTGTTGGCTTATGAAGCGACGCGTGAAATCGCTGTCCACGATCACGCCATCGACACTCCGGTCGCCCCAATGGTAGGCGTTGAGCTATCGCGCCCCCGGCCGATCGTGGTGCCAATCCTGCGGGCCGGGCTCGGCATGCTGGACGGCATGTCGCGCCTGGTGCCAACCGCCGAAGTCGGTTTCCTCGGCCTCCAGCGCGACGAGGAAACCCTGCAAGCCATCACCTATGCGAACCGATTGCCGGACGACCTGTCGGGAAGGCAATTTTGTGCTGGACCCCATGTTGGCGACCGGCGGCACGCTGATCGCTTCGATTGCCTACTTGTTCGAGCGGGGCGCCAAGGATGTGACCGCCATCTGCATTCTGTGCGCACCGGAGGGATTAGCCGCCGTTGAAGAGGCCCTTGGCCAGCGCGGTGGGATCAAGATTGTGACCGCGGCGGTAGATGAGCGGCTCAACTCGAAAGGTTATATAGTGCCCGGCTTGGGCGATGCCGGTGACCGGCTCTACGGCGTGGTGTAACCGGTCCGGACAAAGCGGGGAGAGTCCAACCGAAGAGCCGACTCGATGCACTGCGGTCGCACCGCGAGCGGTTTCGGCCGTTCATTCTCGTTTCCGATGAGCAAAATTGCTTAGGCGATGAGTACTCTTACCCACCGAGGGGTTCCGCAAGCGTTCAGTTTATGCCAACCTGGTTCAGGCGCCGGTTCCTCCCCCCGATGGACCCGGCGCCATCGCTTTGCCTTGACCCAAAATGTGTCTCGCGCTGGCATCCTTGAAGCCGCAGGATCCGCGACAAGATGCCCTTGGCTGGTGACGAACGGCTGGCTTTAAGCGCCGCAAGAAAAGAAAATCCACAGCAACAGGCCGATGACTGCCCAGACCATGTAGGACTTGGGCGCCGAACGGCCCGTTCCGAATCCGCTAACGGGCCGTGGCCGAGCGGGCAACGGTGGCCGAGAGACCGAGGCTCTGGCTCGCGGATCGAATGGCGTGGGGGCGCCGAAACTAGAAGGCGCGCGCCCAGCCGTCCGCGCCAGCGGCGAACCGCCATATCCCTTTGCCTGGGTGTGTCTTTGGGGCTGACCAGGGGGCTGGAGTCGACCATACGGCTGAGTTTGGACGTGGTGCTGG
>JAIRNM010000322.1 GCA_031258055.1 Bifidobacteriaceae bacterium | reverse complement strand
CACTCCGACTAGCCTAGACCCGCGACCCTCCAGTTAGCGCTGGCCGATGCCGTGGAGTAAAGGTTGGTGCTTCCGGGAGTCGGCTGCCCGCGGCCTGACGTAAGAGCTCCTAGCCGCACGCAGGCTTGGTCTGTTCTACGTGGGAATACCGCCAACCGAATTGCTGTTTTAGCGAATAATCGGGGAGAGTTAGTAAAGAACTCGATTCACCAGTAAATGTGGCGACCTATTTCAAGGAGTTACGGTATGTCCGAGGACGTCCCCAACCGGCTGACCCGGATCGCGTCCTGGCGGCGGTCCGCAGGTGGCCCGAGGCACCGGAGTGCGCCCCCCCCCCAGCGCCTTCCGTCGGTCACGCTCGAACCGATCACAAGGCATCTGACTGGGCTTAGGAACAAGCTTCGGCCTAACGCCAACGCTAAACGGGCCTTGGCGGCGGTAATGGTGGCGGCCTTGGCAGTGCCGCTGATCGCGCCGTTATCCAGGGCGGATGATCCGCCGGAACCACCAGAGGAAATAGTGGTTACCAAAGATGATTTGGACTCCACCGCCACTGTCTTACAAGTGGTGGTCTCATCCACGTCAGCGCTCGGCTATTTCTTTGACTTGGTCGGAACCACCGAGGAATTCGACACTTACAACTACAACTTGCCACTCGATGAGCACACTTTGACGCTCCGGGGAGATTTCCCCGTCCGGATCGCTATCACTGGCCCGTCACCGGCTGACCTGCCGCTCAGGGTCAAACTTGACAACGTGACCATCGAAAACCCGGCCGATGGGGCGGCGTTCGCGCTGGCCGAAGGCTCGAACACAGAAATGACGCTGCTCGGCGCTAACGTCTTGACCTCATCGCAGGGCGCGGGCCTTCAGGTCCCGTCCGGGGCGAAGCTGTCCATCGCCGACGCGCCCGGCGCCACTGCCACACCCAGCTTGACCGCGACCGGCGGATCGGGCGCGGGGATTGGAGCCCAGGGCAACGGCTCAGCCGGCAATGTCACCTTCGGCGGGAACATCCTGGTTTACGCCCAGGCGGGCGGCACCTCCGTGAACGTGGCCGGGATTGGCGGCGGCGCCGCGGCTGGCACCCGGACCCTCACCGTCAACGGCGGCACGGTGGTGGCCAAAGGCAGCGGCCAAGCACCCGGAATTGGCGGGATAGCGAACCTGGCGATCAACGGCGGGTTCGTCTCCGCCACCAGCGGCGACCCGTTGGTTTCCGCCGTGGGCGGCCTGACTAGCAAGTTCCAGATCAATGGCGGCAACGTCTACGGCGACACGGGCTTGGCCCAGCCGAAGAACGCCGCGGGCAGTGCCGTCTACCCGGTTTACGCGGCGCCCGGCCTGGCCGGATTAGACGTGTCCGGCGCCAACTGGGTGGCCCAAACCATCACCGCTGAACAGGAAGATTGGGATCAGGCCCACGGCGGCGCCTTCCCAACGGCCACCTTCTCGGCTCAGTTCTGGGCGCCCGAAGGCGTCTATGACGAGTTGACCGCGACAGCTGTCGGCCAAGGCGTCCAACCGCCCACCGAGTTGGCGGCGAATGTGAAGGCCAGCGCCACGCCGTATAGCCCCGGCCAGTGGACCAACGTGCTGGCTCCCCCGCTGCGCATCCAGGCCGCCGCTGACGGCCAAGCCGATCAGGCGAGTTCCGCGGAGTTCACCTTGACGCTCAGTCAACCCGTATCGGATTTGACGATCACAAACCTGACGCTGACCAATGGCACCGGCCGGGCGGTCCTCGGCGACTTGATCACCAGCACGGATGGCGGCGCGACGTGGACGGTCCCGCTCGCCAGCGTCTCGCGCCAGGGCGAGGTCACGTTGACCATCACCCCGCCCGCGACTAGCGCGGTTGATTACGCGGTCTTGCCTATGCCGCTGACCTTCGAGGTTTACAAGAACCTCGGTTTGATCTCGGGCGGCGCCTCTCAGCGTTACGGCAGCCCGATGGCGGCGTTGACGTTCACCGGCGGGGTTTCGGGCACCTATTACTTCCTAGTGTCCGATGCCGCCGCCCCACCGCCCGCTTCCCCCCAGGACCTGGCTGATAACGCCACCGGCCAGGGCACACTTCTGGACGGCCCCAACAATCTGGTAGTCAAGGGCGCCGCCCAGGGCATGGACAACGCCGCCGCCAAGACCGTCTACTTCACCGGCTATCCGACCGATTCGGAGCAGTTGACGAATGTCTTCGCCATCGACGTGCCGGCAGCGGGCGACGAGTTGACTCTGACCAACTCCAACACCGCCGCCGGGACCATCTCGATCACGGTTACCAGTGCCGACACTTACCGGATCAATTCGGGTCTGGTCAACACTTCGGCAGCGGTGTTGGGGTCAGTGGACGGCTGGTGGGCGCAGCTGAACGGCGTGGATGGCCTGCGCTTCGACTCCGACCCGATCCTGGCTAGCGGTTTGACGGGGGTGCGGGCGCTGTCAATAGGCGGCGGCGGCATCACCGCTTCGGCGCCGCTCAAGCTGACCCTCCGGAATGTGGCCCTGGCTCCGACCACCAACACGGTTCCAGGGATCGCCACCGGCTCTAGGGCCAATGTGGAGTTGAACGTGGACGGCACCAATACCATCGTCGGCGGCCCTGGTGCCGCCAACACGACGGCTGGCAGTCCCGGTATCTCGGTGCCGCAAGCCAATGGCGGGAACTCCGGCCAGGTGCGGGTGACCTCTGTGACCGGCGGCAAGCTGACTGTGACCGGCGGGCGTTTCGCGGCCGGGATCGGGGGTGGCCAGAGCACCGGCGGCGGGTTGATCACCATAGATGGAGATGTGAGCCTGACCGCCACCGGCGGCGCTGGCTATTCCACATCCGCCACCTACCAGGGCGGTGCCGCCATCGGCGGCGGGGCGAGCGGGGCGATGGGCCAGATCACCATTGGCGGCCAAGCCCAGGTTTACGCGGCCACTTCCTCCATCACCCCCTACCACGCCGCCGCCATCGGCGCCGGGCACTACGGCTCGACCGGCAACTACTTGGGCGCCGCGAACAACTGGGTCCATATCCAGGACCAGGCCACGGTGGTGGCCGCGAGCAGGTATGCCAATGCCAGTTACGCCGCTCCGGCGATCGGGGTGTGGAACAGCGCGTCGTCGTTCGGGTCCGTGCGGATCGACGGCGGCCTGGTTGTGGCCTGCTCAGGCATCAGCACCGTGGCGGCGATCGGCGCCGCCACCTTGAACACGTCTAACCCCGGGAGCACCGTTATCACCGGGGGATCCGTCGCCACTTACAACTCGACGGCGGGCACACGCGGGATCCTCTCCCCGGTGGACGGGCAGGGCCAGGCCCTTTATCCGGTCTATGTTCCGGCCGCCTCCGCCGACGGGGTGGACTTGACCGACAAAGACATTGATTTCGGTGTTGATTACCGGCTGCACACCTTGACGGCCGACCAACGGGCCTGGACGGTCGCCTCCGGCAACTATTACCCGGCGCCAGCGGCCGTCCCGCTGACGGACCCATCCGCAGTGGCTAACAACACCGCGTACGTGGCCGGACAGGCTTGGCTCCCGGAAGGGATTTACACCACGATCCAGGCTGGCATAGCGCCGGAATACGACAATGCCAAATTGTTGGCGGCCGACGTGTCGGCATCGGCCCCGGCTTT
>JAIRNM010000317.1 GCA_031258055.1 Bifidobacteriaceae bacterium | reverse complement strand
GGATCATCGGATTGTCCATTCCGGCCAGCACTACGACCCGTGCCTGTCCGATAACTTCTTCACTGCCCTCGCTATACCGGCTCCGGACCTGAGCCTGGCGATCGGATCAGGCTCGCACGGGCACCAAACTGGCGCCATGCTGGCCGCCTTGGAAGATGTCTTCGCCGCCGAACTTCCCGACTGGGTGCTTGTCTACGGCGACACCAACACGACTCTGGCCGCTGCCATAGCGGCGGTCAAGCTGCACCTTCCCCTCGCCCACCTTGAGGCCGGCCTGCGTTCCTTCAACCGCCGGATGCCAGAAGAACACAACCGGGTGCTCACCGATCACGCCGCTGACCTGTTGCTCGCCCCCACCCAAGTAGCAATGGAGCATCTGCGGGACGAAGGTCTAGGGCGCCGCTCCCGCCTAGTTGGAGATGTCATGACCGATGTCTGCTACCGGGTAGCCGGTTCCGTCCGGCCAGGCTGGCGGGATCAGCCAGGACCGGCCAGGCGGCCGTTCCTCTTGGCAACCATCCACCGCCCAGACAACACTGATGACCCAGATCGGCTTGAGGCAATCATTCAAGCTTTGGCCGACTTAGAACCGCCGGTGCGCCTGGCGGCCCATCCCCGGCTGCGGGCCAAAGCGGCCGAATTCCAGATCGCCTTGGAGCGACCCGGCCTGGAGCTTATTGAACCGCTGGCCTATCCGGCCATGGTCGCCGCTGTCTTGGACGCAGCGGGCGTAGTGACTGACTCCGGTGGCCTCCAAAAAGAGGCCTATCTGCTGGCCCGTCCTTGCACCACGGTGCGCCCGGAAACGGAATGGGTGGAGACCCTCGAAGACGGTTGGAATGTGCTGGCACCAGACCCGGCCGGGATCGCGGCCGCCGCCACCCGGCTTTGGCCAAGCCGCCCGCCGGGCCAACCCTACGGCGACGGCCAGGCCGCCGCCAAAGTCGCTCAAGCCCTGATCGAGTGATTTGCCGACGCCAGCAACACTCTCAGGCGGGGCGGGGCTGACCTATGACCAGCCGGTTGACGCCAACCCACCGTTCGGGGTCAGTGACGCGCCGACCGTCGACCAAGACTCGGATGCCTGGCAGATCGGCTGGCGCCAAGTCAGCGTAGGAGGCGTGATCAGCCTGGATGATCGCAACATCGACCGGTGACCCTAGGTGATAGGGACGCCAGGCGAGGGCTTCTAACTCGGCATCGGAAAACAACGGATCGTGAACCACTACCTCAGCACCCAGCCGCCGCAACTCCTCAACCAAGGCGAAAATCCCCGAAAAGGCCGTCTCCTTGACGCCGCCCCGGTAGGAGGCGCCGAGCACCGCCACCGTGGCGCCGGAAAGCTCGCCATCGAGGGCCGCCGCCGCCAAAGCGACAGCGTGCGCGGGCATCGCCATATTCGCCTCGCGCGCGGCCCGGACAATCGACGCTTCCGGGTCCTCCCACAAATACAAACGGGGATAGACGGGGATGCAGTGGCCGCCGACAGCTATGCCGGGCTGGTGAATATGCGAGTACGGCTGCGAATTAGAAGCCTCTATCACCTTGTAGATGTCAATTCCGTGGCTCTCGGCGAACCGCGCGTACTGGTTGGCCAAGCCAATATTGACGTCACGGTAGGTGGTCTCTGCCAGTTTGGCCAGTTCGGCCGCTTCGGTCGAACCAAGATCCCAGACACCGTTCGACCGGTCCAAGTCGGGCCGCTCATTGAAATCGAGGACGGCCTCATAGAACTCAGTCGCCCGTTTGGCGCCACGGCGGCCCAAAGCTCCGACCAGCTTCGGATATCGCCTCAGGTCCTGGAAGACGCGGCCAGTGAGAACCCGCTCCGGACTGAACACAAGATCGAAGTCCACGCCTTCCTTTAGGCCGCTTACCTGCTCAATCAACGGTTTCCAACGCTGCCGTGTGGTTCCCACGGGCAGGGTTGTCTCATAGGAGACGAGTGTGCCTGGTGTTAGCTGTTCCGCCAACGAGCGCGTAGCCGATTCCATCCAGGCGAAGTCGGGCTCCCAGGTCTTGTCGTCGACCACTACCGGCACCACGACCACAATGGCGTCAGCGCCAGGAATGGCCCCGGCGTAGTCGGCGGTCGCCCTAAGCCTTCCCGCAGGAACCAATTCAGCCAGCTTTTCCTGCAACTGGGACTCGCCCGGAAACGGTTCCACTGACTGGTTAACCAATTCCACCACCGTTTGGTTAACATCCACCCCGACCACTTCGTGGCCCTTCGAGGCGAACTGGGCGGCCAGCGGCAAGCCAATCTTGCCCAGGCCCACAACTGCGATTCTCACTTAGGACACTTCTTTCATAATCGGTTCTCTTTAGCCGACCGCCTTCATTTGGCGTGTTTTCGCTGATGAAAGCTTTGCCTCCGCCACCTAAACGCGATCGGCGCTGGCCTTGTGGCACGCACCTAGCCGCTGGTCAGCTTACCCTTGATCACCGCCGGTGGCCGCCAGGCCAGGCTATCTGAGCGCGCCTGCTGTTCGGGTGATTCGGGCGCAGGGGCGGTCGTCAGCCGCCTCGCGACGGCTTTCGCGGCCTTGATCGGCCGCGCCCATTGAGGGTACGGGCGGGCGACCGGACGGCATCGG
>JAIRNM010000285.1 GCA_031258055.1 Bifidobacteriaceae bacterium | reverse complement strand
ATTCATTTCAAGGACGCCCAAGACCTGGCCACTTTGCTCGCCGATCCGGAGGTGCTGAAGCTCGCGCGGAGGCTGGCAACCGGGCAACTCCGCAAGGGCCGGGGCATGTTCGAGCGATTCCACAACCCATTGCTCGCGGACGACCTGTTCGCGCAGATAAACCGCTGGCCACCAGCGGTTTCACCAAGTAGCTCCGACCGGGCCGCTATTGCGAAGCAATGCCAGCAAGGTCGAGGACCTTGGTTCGAATCCGGGCGAGGGTGCGACCGAAGGGAGTAGCTCCGACCGGATTCGAACCGGCGCTACCGCCTTGAGAGGGCGGCGTGCTAGGCCACTACACAACGGAGCCAAATTGCCTGGTCATCGCATGCTAAACCAAGCGCTGGGGTACCAGGACTCGAACCTGGACTAAGTGAACCAGAATCACTCGTGCTGCCAATTACACCATACCCCACAGTGTTCTCAGCCTCCTGGTAGACCAAGACCGACCGCCAACCTTACCAAAATCCCTGCTACCAGGTAAAACCAAGGCTCGCGGGCTCTTGGCAATCAAGGCACTGGGACCATCGGGACGGGCAGTCGCCCAGGGATGCCACCGGTCATCACAGTCGCCCGAAGGGGCCCGGAACGACTCGCCAGCGGTCCGGAACCGGCCAGCCGCCAAAGCCCTAGGCGGGCAGTGTTTCCCGCAGGCGGTCGATCCGGGCGATTGAACTATCGCGGCCGAGAATCTCCATCGCCTCGAATAGCGGCAGTGAAACCCGGCGCCCTGTGATCGCCAGGCGCAGCGGAGCAAAAGCAGCGCGCGGGGCGACTCCCAAGCCATCCACCAACGCGGTGTTCAAGGAATCATGAATAGCACTGGCCGTCCAGTCACCCAACGCACGGAGCGGCGGCAGCGAGGAATCTAATAGCTGACTGGCCTCAAGAGGCAGTTTGGCCAGCGCCTCGGGTTCAAACACCACAGCGGAGTCAGAAACGAAGAAGAATCCCAGCAAAGCGGGTGCCTGATCCAACAGAGTCAGACGTTCGCCCACCAGCGGTGCCGCCCGCACCAATAAATCCTGCTCGGACAAACGCAGCCCAGACCACATAGAGCTAGAAACCAAAGATGCCAAATGCAAGTAGGGCACAAGCCGTCGAGCCAGTTCCTTAGCGGGCCGCGCCCGCAGATGAGCGGCGTTAATGGCTTGGGCTTTCTTCAAGTCGAAGCGGGCCGGATTAGGGTTGACATCGGCAATGTCAAAGGCAGCGACCATCTCCTCGACGCTGAACACATCGCGGTCGGAAGCGATCGACCAGCCCAGCAAGGCCAGGTAGTTGACCAGACCTTCAGGCAGGAAGCCCAAGTCGCGCAAGTGGAACAGGGAGGAGCGCGGGTCGCGTTTCGAGAGCTTCTTGTTGCCTTCCCCCATCACATAGGGCAGGTGCCCAAACTCAGGCACGCCTGAAGAAAGCCCCAATGAGACTAGCGCCCGGTGTAACACGATCTGGCGGGGCGTGGAAGACAGCAAATCCTCCCCCCGCAGAACATGGCTGATTCGCATCATGGCGTCGTCAACCGGGTTTGTCAACGTGTAAAGCGGCTGGCCACCGGCCCGCACCAAGACGAAATCGGGCACCGAACCGGTCCGGAAAGTGACTGGCCCGCGCACCAGGTCCGTGAAGGCAATGTCCGCATCTGGCATCCTAAAGCGCAACACCGGTTCACGCCCAGCCGCCCGGAAGTCATCGCGCTGGGCGGCGCTGAGATCGCGGTCATAACCGTCATAACCGGTTTGCGCGGGCCTGCCAGCGGCGATATGACGGGCCTCGACTTCTTCAGGGGTGGAGAACGATTCGTAGGCGAACCCGCCTTCAAGTAGCGCGCGCGCCACCTCGGCGTAGATGCCGAACCGCTCGGATTGCCGGTAGGGGCCATAGGGGCCGCCCACTTCGACCCCTTCATCCCAGTCCAGCCCCAGCCAACGCAGCGCCTCAATCAGTTGGAGAGAGGATTCCGCCGAGTCCCGCGCCGCGTCGGTGTCCTCGATCCGAAAGACAAAGGTGCCGCCCTTGTGGCGGGCGTAAGCCCAATTGAAAAGCGCCGTCCGAAGCAAACCGACGTGCGGTGTCCCGGTTGGCGAAGGGCAGAAACGCAAACGCATCATGGCAGCCTACCGCCTCACTACCGGATTGGTCAGAGCGCCGATGCCGCCCACTTCACAAGTCACCCGCTGTCCCGCTTCGATTATCGAAGCCCCGGCCGGGGTGCCGGTCAGCAGCACATCGCCCGGCAGCAGAGTACACACGGCCGATGCCGTCGCCACCAACTCCAACACTCCCGTCACCAAGTCGGCGGTTGAGCCGTCTTGTTTCACATCGCCGTCCACCCAGGATCGCACCGCCAAGCCGGCGGCCGGGTCAAGGTCCGTCTCGATCCATGGCCCGAGCGGCGTGAAAGTGTCGCGATACTTGCCGAAGAACTTCGCCGGATCACCAGACTCGAAGCGGTAACCGACGTCGTTGGCGACGGTGTAACCAAAGATGACGGCGGCGGCATCGGCCACTGTGACGTCTTTGACGATCCGGCCGATCACCACCGCCAATTCCGCCTCCAGGTAGGCGGGCGCCTGGACCTGACGGGACAACACCACCGGGTCGCCGGGACCGCAAACCGAGGTGTTGGGCTTGCCGAACCAGACCGGGCCAGCGGGTGAGCCACCGGGGTCTGTCCCCCCGGCACGGTAGTTGCGGGCCACGCCGATGAGTTTGGAGCGCGGGATGACCGGCGCCAACAGCCGAACGTCATCGATCGGGTAGGTCTTGCCGGTGGGTGCGATCTCGGTGTAGAGCGGGTCGCCCGCGATAGCGTGGATGACCTCGTCCCCTTCCTCGCCTTCGACAACGCCGTATTGCGGATCAAGGTCAAGGGTGAAGCGGGCTATACGCATATTCCCTAGATTAACCGCCCGACAGCGGGCGCAGCGAACTGCCAGCTTGCAACCAGATTTTCCGGTCGGCGTGATGTATGTAGTACGTCGCTTCACCTGGGTCGGGCAGGTCCAGCGACCACAGGGTTTCCCCGTCCTTCGCCAACCGGTAGGCCCGCAAGACGGAGCCGTCCAGCACATAGGCCGTCTTCGATCCGAAAGCGAAACTGGCGTTGTCGGCCGCCTCCATCCTGACCGCCAACTGGTAGTCCAAAGCACCGCTGGACGCTTCAACGGCGCTGATCTTGTTGTCGGCGGACAGCAGGAAGGCTGTGTCACCTGACGCGTCGATCAGCCGTTCGACTGGAAGTGACCATTTCACCGCGCCGCTGCCAGGATCAATCCCCTTGACTTCGCTCTCGCCCGCCACAATTAGCCAATCGCCAGGTTGCCGGATAGTGAGCGCTCCACCGACCGACAGCGAGTCTTTCCACAGGCCCTGGCCAGTCTTCGGGTCGATCCGCTTAACCGAGGAACTGGCCTCGCCCGGATTGACAGCCAGGAGAACCGAGCCCTCTTCCAACCGATAGCTGACAGCTTCGCCGCTGGCGCCAAAGCCAACCGCCGCGCCGCCTTTGGCTTCCCGGTAGCCTTCGCCGGTCCAAACCCAGAAGATGCCATCGTGGCTGGTCAGCACGGCGGTACTGGCTGTTTCAGCGGGCGCGTCGGCCCGCCATTGGTCTTGTTCTAGGTCGGCTGTGGAGGCGACCAGAACCTCGCCGCCTTCTCTCATCGCGACCAGGCCAGCGCCGGCGCCCAAGAGTTGCACGCCGGGACGCCAAGACCCCTCGCCTTTGGCTGTGACGGTGGCGACAGCTTGGCTGTCATCTCCCATCGCTAAGGCCAGGGCCACGCCGCCGTTACCGTCCGCCCAGACAGCGCCAGGCCTAGCGGCTGCGTCACCGGTTAGTTCAGCCAGGTTCACTTTCCAATTGGCAGTGCTCTCGTAAACATCGACGGCGCCAATCACAACGCCGCCCTCGGCCCGCCCGCAGGCGATGATGGTGTCCGCGTCCAAGAAGGCGGACCGCCCCTGGGCCGTCCCGTCGGAAACCCATTGAAACCAGACCTCATCCAAGCCGCCGCCGAGAGCCCCACCAATATCCACGGCCGAGCCCAATTCGGGTTTTTCCCCTAGGTCTGGCAGGGCGCTTTCAACGGCGGGGCCCCGCTCCCGCCAGAGCCAGATTAGGGCGACCGCGCCCAAGGCTAGGGCCAGCACCACCAGACCGGCCACCACAGCAATGAGGGTGCGCCTATTCCGCCCACGTCCAGCGCCCGGCCCGTCCAGGTCCTCCAAGGTGATGGGACCCAACGGCACCGACCCGAGAGAGGGGTGCCTCGACTCAGCGACGGCCTTGGCCCGCGCGGCCCGGGCCGCGGCCGAAGGCATGAATTCGGCCGGTAAAGGATCGATCGGGATGGGGGCGTGCGGCACCGCTCGGCGCGGCGGCGGCGCTAGCGCCGCGGCCCCAGGCGGCCGGGCGGCCGCGCGTGGCAACGCCGCTGGCGAACCTAGCGCCGGCGTTGGGGGCCGCATCGGCGCCGACGATGGCGCCGGACGGGTCTTGCGCCCAGCCACCGGTGTGCGGTGGGGAAGCTCAGCCGCGGGCGCGTGTTCCTCGCGCACGGGCACAAACTCAGCCGCTGGCGCTTCATAGTTGGCTGGCAGGTCCGGCACGGTGCCAAGGGCCGGATCGCGCTGGGCGGCATCGCGCCCGGCGTGGGCGCCACGAACCGCGGCGGCGGTGTGGACGGCGGCAGCCGCCAAAGCGGCGGCATCAGCGGCGGGCTGAACACGGGCACGCGGAATCTTCGCGGCGATGCCGGTCGAACCCTCCGGCTTTGGGGGTTGGTCGCGCATATTCAGGGACTCTCAGATTGTCGGACTCTCGGGGGATCGGTCCTTTGACAACATTCAACCAGGCATCCGCCCTGAGCGCGACCCGCCCTGCGAACCACCGTGTTGACTAGAGCCGGACGACCGCCTCAATGTGGGGCATGGCCAGCAGGGCGCCGGGGGCTCGCGCCCATTCGATCAAGCCGGTCGCGGTCTGGATCAGGGACGTCTCATCGGCCACGCCCAGGCCCGCCGCCAAGTCGATGAAACGGCGCTCGGTCAGGCGCTCAGCCCAGCTAGCGGCTATTTCAGCCGCTGTCTCATAGCCCGGATAGGTCCAAACTGACCCCGAGAAACTAGCCTGATCCGCCAGGCCAGCCTGGTCTAACCAGAACACCAGTCGGCGTCCGGCATCAATTTCGGTGCCGCCGCCGCGCGCCACTAGCTGGTAAGTCTGCTGCCACGACTCCCAGGCCACCGCCGCCGGGTACCAGAAGGCGCCGCCGTAGTCGCCTTCGCGCAGAGTCAGGTAGCGCCGCCCGACTCGCGCCATCTCGCGGATCGCCGCGACTGGGTCCGCCAGGTGATGAAGCACCTGGTGGGAGTGGACCAGGTCGAAGCTCCCGGCCGGGAACGGCAGGGCGTAGACGTCGCCGACCTCGTAGCTCAGGTTGGCCGGCCGGGCCGGGTCCTGGCGGGCGGCTAGGACGGCATCGGCCGCCAAGTCCAGGCCGACCACCCGCCCGGGCGCCACCTTCGCGGCCAAGTCCCTGGTCAAGGTGCCCGATGCCGACCCGACATCAAGCACCGTCAGTCCCGGCTCCAGCAAGGAGAGGATGTGATTGGCCGAATTGGCGGCGTTTCGCTTCGCGTGCGCCCGGCTGGCGCCCGGGCCGTGGCCGTGGATGTATTGCGTCATCGCTCAACCGTACTGCTCTTAGGGTTAACGATGTGTTGATAGACCGTTTGACGGGCCGAACCCTGGGCGCTTCCGCCGAGGCGACCGAGGCGACGGCAGCGACCGAGGAAGCCTTCGACGCCTTCACCGGCTGGGCGGCGGACGAAGGTTTCGTTTTGTACGCCCACCAGGAGGAGGCGCTGTTGGCGCTGGCGGCGGGCGACCATGTCATTTTGGGGACGCCGACCGGCTCCGGCAAATCGCTGGTGGCGGCCGGAGCGCTGGCTTTGAGCCTGGCCAGGGGTGAGCGCGGTGTCTACACCGCTCCCGTCAAAGCCCTCGTGTCCGAGAAATTCTTTGACCTGATCGGGCTGTTCGGTGCCGTCAATGTGGGGCTCATGACCGGCGACGCGGCGGTCAACCAAGACGCGCCGGTGATCTGCTGTACAGCCGAGGTGCTGGCCAACTTGGCCTTGCGCTACGGCGCGGACACGCCGTTCGCCACCGTCGTGATGGATGAGTTCCATTTCTACGGCGACCGCCAGCGCGGCTGGGCTTGGCAGGTGCCCCTCCTGACCATGCCAAAGGCGCAGTTCCTCCT
>JAIRNM010000217.1 GCA_031258055.1 Bifidobacteriaceae bacterium | reverse complement strand
TCACCAAACGCGGCAAAGAGACCGCAGTGGTTGTCTCGGTCGAAGAATGGCGGCGGGCAGCGGGTGCGGATGAACCCACCTTGAAGGATTTGCTGACCGCGGATGACCGCCGTACAGTCATTAAGGTGCCTCCGCGTGGGAGGCTCCTGCACCGTCCGCTAACCCGCGTTGCCTAACCGTGTATCTTCTCGACACAATGGTGGTGTCTGAGCTCAGGAAGCCCCGGCCGCACGGAGCCGTCGCGGCGTGGATAAGCGCCCAGTCTGATCGGGCGTTGTATGTCAGCGCGGTCACGCTCGGTGAAATCCAGGCCGGATTGGAATTGACACGCGATAACGATCCAACCAAGGCGGTCGAGATCGAAGCATGGTTGGACCTTGTAACGGGCAGGTTCAACGTGCTACCTGTCACGGGTCGTGACTTCAGAGCTTGGGCTCGCTTGCTGCACCATCAAGATAGGCGCCTCTCCGAGGACGCACTGATTGCCGCCTGCGCGGCGAACAACGGCTTGACCTTGGTCACCCGGAATACCCGCGACTTCGTTGGCATGGGCGTCACGCTGCTGAACCCTTGGGGGCCTGAGGTGACGGCATCGTCCGTTGGTGGCGACTGACTATGGACAAAGATCAGACGGCGCCAGGCGCTGAGTTCACCGCCGAAGAGCGTCACGTCACCCGCTCCCAGTTCATCCGCGACGGCATCGACACCTGAAGCCCTGAGCCGCTCACCGAAGAGCGGCGGATAGTGTTCGTCGAGCAGGAGGCGTAGAGGGAGATTCTGCGGCTTCGAGGATGACGTGTGCTGACTGCGGGCAGGGTTTTTACGCACTGCGATGGTGAAGCTCAGCGGCACGGCTGAGGCCTTGGACACGGCATCGGCCCGGCTGCGGAAAGTCGCGGCCAAGATGCGGAGCGCGCCGCGCTTCTTGGCGGTCGTCACCGGAACAGGGCCCAGCTACCAGCGTCCTGACGGCGTGTTCGTGCTTCCCCTGGCCGCGTTAACCACTTAGGATTCGGCCAGCCAGACAATCACCGGTGCCGCGCCGAGTAAGCGCGGCCTGGTTCACGCCAAGGTGTCCAATTCCGCGCGCGGCCGGTGTTCGGGGCCACTGGGTCAGGTGACCATGCCCAGCACGTAGTGGAGGAGTTCGTCGATCTGCGCCATCTCCGATGCTGTGAGTCGACCGGCGAAGGCGCCCAGTTCGGTTTCCTTGTCGACTGCGGATACCTGCTCCAGCAGGACGCGGGTCTGGCTCCCGCCCAGCGTGATGGCGGGCCTAAAGACTGCTGGGCGCGCGCTGGCAGAGGTGGGTGCGACGATCACGGTGGACAGCGCCGCGAGGTCGTCGCTTTGGAGGACCACGGCGTATCGAGCGCCCTTCTGCTGGTGGCCGCGCCGCTGGGCGGGCCTCAGCCGGTGAATGTCACCACGCACGCCGGGCCGCCATCTCTTCGAGCACGGTGGCGGATTCGGCCGCGTCCTTGGGATCTGCGGCGACGGCGGCGGCGTCGGCGCGGATCTGGGCTCTGACCCGGTGGCGTTCAGCGAGGAGGATCGCCTGCCGGGTGGCCTCCGAGCGGTTTATTCCGGTCGCTTGGGTGAGCGAGTCGAGCGCGCGCTGGGCTTCTTGGTCCAAACGGACCACGATTTGTGTCATGCTCCAAGCATACCGCTCCGCATTGCGCGCCTGGGGCTGGGCGGCTCCGTCCGCCGTTGCTCCAGGTGCCTTCGACGTGATCGGCCCCTGCCGACGCCCGGGCCGAAGAGCGTCACGTCACCCGCTCCCAGTTCATCCGTGACGCCCTAGACCGAGAACTCGCAAGCACGTAACCGCTCCCGGCGGGGGAGCAGGTACTGGCGTAGGAACGCCCCGGGGGTTGTCGCGTTGCAAGCGGACTTGTGGCGTGAACCGGACTTGTAGCGTCAACCGGAACTTGCAAGTAAACCCGGACTTTGCTTGCAGTTTTGGCGCCACGTTGCAAGCGGACTTGCAGCGTCAACCGGAACTTGCAAGTAAAAGGCGGTTTCACTTGTAATATCGGACCATGGATCCAGCTCGGTTAGCGCCGCCGAATTCGGGGCTGGGTGGCTAAGAACTGCGCGGGGCTCAGGATCTGCGGATCGGTCAGGCCCGATTCGAGAAAGTCTTTGTCTCCAGTGACAAGGATGTCGGCCCGGGAAGCCTTCGCAGCCCGCCATATCGGCCAGTCTTTCGCATCGCGGATCACGCCTTCCCCGCTAACCTCCGCCGCATCGGCGATGATCTCGACGGCGCCGCTCAACGATTGGACGAACCGACGTATGGCGCCCATCCGGCTGGGGAACTTACGGGCGCACACATCAACCAACTCGCTGATTACGTATCGGGGAACCAGCGCTTCGTCTCCCCAGACAGCAGCTTCGAACGCGCGTGCGGCCACGCCGTCAGGGAAGAGGGCAGCCGACACCAGCACGTTCGTGTCGAGCAACACCCTCAAGTTCTTGCCCGCCGCCGGGTTTCCATGATGTCGGCCGCTACATCGTCTTCGGACTCGAAGCCGCCTTCGGCGGCGGCGCCTTCCAGGTCTTTTTGGAGCATCCGCATAGCGAACAGGGCGGGATTCATCATGACTACGCGGTCCTGGTCCCAGATGAGGACCACGCGGTCCCCCTCGGCCACGCCGAGTTTGCTTCTGATGTCTTTCGGTAAAGTGATCTGGCCTTTCGCCATCACTTTGGCACCCTCAACCAGCGCCGACATAGCCAAGCCTTCCCTCGAATCGCCCTACTTTCCCTACATTCTAGACCAATGCGGGGATAGACATGGCGCACTGCGATACCGACAATGTTGGTAATGCGATCCCAGAATTGTGGACCATTGGGTATAGTCACCACCGTGGGAAATGCGAATGGTTACCTGCCGAGGATCACCGACGGCGAGTTGGAGCGACTTCTCCGCGCGGCCGGTGCTGTTGTCATCTGCCAGTGTGATTGAACCGTTGTGGCGGGTTTTTGCCAAGAGCTAGGGACCACCTGGATTGCCAGTTATGGGACCACCCGGCGGGCGGCGCGGTTCCGGGGTAGATCGCGTGCGTAGGG
>JAIRNM010000176.1 GCA_031258055.1 Bifidobacteriaceae bacterium | reverse complement strand
ACTGCCAGGGTGAGTTTTCTAAATGGGGGAGCGGACCGCACAGGGCAAGCTGAAGTCGTTCGGCCGACGTCGGAACGCGGCGCCGTGCAGTTCGCAGACCGGGATGCTGGGGAATTCTTGGCTGACCAGGTGCCCAGCCATCCTGGCGGCCTGGGAAATGTGGCGTGGGCCGTCATCGGCTGCCCGGCCACCAGCCGACCTGATGCAGAGCAGCGATGACGCCACCGGCAGATCCATTGGCCCGACGGGCTTGGGCCAGATCGCCTTCCAACTCCGCCACCCTGGCCTCCAAGCAGGCGATTCGCTCCTCAAGGTCGGCGCTCTGATCAGGGAATTCCCCAGGCGACGGCGCCTGTGGCGTGACCTCAGACCTGTTCGATGCCGCTCTCTTGACAACGACGAAGACGATATAGCCGATTAGAACACCCCAACCCAAGAGAAAGCTAGCGGAAGTGACCATGCCCAACCACCTCCTTGAATCTCCCCTCCCCGGTGTGCTTTCACCAAAACTCTACCGGCCGATCGGTGCCGGCGGTAGAGGGCGGCGATACTCATCGTTACGTTGCCGACAACGTAGCGATAAGTATCGCGGGGGTTCCGCTTAACGATGCTTTGGCGAGTAGAATAGAGACTCGTTCAAGCTGACGCAATGGAGCATCAGCATTGGGCTGTTGGAGCGCGAAGAGGGGGATAGCACAAAGATCGCCCAGGCTTTATTGGTGCGTCTTCTGTTTGTCAGCGACATTCTTCTAGACGGGAGCAGGATTAATGGAACTGGATCGTAGAACGTTTATCGCGGGCGCGGTTACTGTCGGTGCCACGGCGGCGGTTGCGGGCCTCGCCGCATGCAGCCCTAAGGAGTCGGACGAAACGACCAGCGGGGGCGGGGAATCACCAAAAACCATTGACTATGTTCAGGCCAGCGCAAATCTCACACCGGTAGACGAGCGATTCGTTATCGGGGCGGTGAATATCACCGATGCGAAGGCCGACGAAGAACACGAAGCGGACTATCTTGTGATCGGCTCCGGTAACAGCGGACTACTGAGCGCCGCACGGGCCGCAGAACTCGGCCTGAAGGTGATCATCCTTGAAAAGGCATCAGAGACTGGAGGCTCATCTTTTGGCACCGAGGCCCACTTTGCCCTCGACACTGTAAAGTATGTCAAAGAGCAGGGAAAGAAGACCTGGACTCCAGCCGAAGCTCTTGATTATTTCAACCTTTACAACGAATTCCGCTCCACGCAATCGCTGGCCGCATCATACCTCAATCATTCCCACGAGGCGTTTGATTGGTGGATTGAGAAGGGCGCCAAAGTAAACCAACTGCTTGGCGCGCTAGCTGGGCCTGACACCGGTGCTGGCTTGTTCTTTGAGGGTAGAGCGACGGCGTTGGCGGATATAGACCGCAGCGTGATTGAAGCGAATGGCGCCACGGTGTTGACAGAAACCAAAGCGACCAACCTGGTAGTCGATGACAGCGGTGCGGTTGTTGGAGCGCTGGCGGAAAACGCGAGCGGAGCGACTGTGCTGGTGAAGTCGAAGGCGACCTTCGTCGCAACCGGTGGATTCAGCACTAATCCGGATATGGTGAACGCTTATCTAGGCGCTCGCGGCAATGCTGAGACCATTGGTGACTCGATGCTTTACCACAACGGCGATGGTATCAACATGATGCTTGGCGCAGGCGCCATCACCGGCCTGCTCGACACAACCCAGCCCGGCGGAATGGGGATTGCGGGCATTGACGAAATCAACACCGACCCCGAGGCCGCATCGCAGGGGAGCGCTGGCAGAGCGGCCGGTGAGCCGAACCTTTGGGTGAACAAGTTCGGACAGCGCGTTGGTTGCGAATTCTGGACGAATCCAACTTACGGCTACATGCTCGCTAAGTGGTCACCGGATTACTACTTCTACAGCGTGCTTGATTCGGCCATGGCCAAGAGAATGGAGACGGAGCCGTTCTTCTGCCAGTCGCAATTTGTGCCGTACACCTACGACCCGGTTCCTGACATGACAGCGCAACTCGACCAAGCGGCTGAGGACGGGATTTGCTACAAGGCCGACACGATTGATGAACTCGCCGAGAAGGCCGGTATCAACGTGGACGGGATAAAGGCCACGATAGCCAAGTACAACGAGATGTGTGCGAGCAAAGCGGATACTGAGTTCTTCAAGGACGCGGCCATGCTCCAACCTATATCCACCGCGCCCTATTACGCCTTCAAGATGGGTTACGCTCGGCTGTCGACGCTGAACGGCGTGATGATCGACGCTGACTGCAGGGTTGTCGACGAAAACGGCGCCTGGATTACGGGGCTATTCGCCGGTGGTTTGGACAGCGCCGGGTTCTTCATGGCGGACTACAATCACGCCTTCTCCGGCTCTTGCAGTTCATATGCCTTCTTCACCGGATTCCACTCCGCGGAAATGGCCGCGGAATTCATCAAGGGGTAGGGAGGTAGCTTGGCGGGCGCCTTGGCAGATCACTCCTTGACCAGTAGGGATCTGCCCTTATCGATGATCCTGGCGGGCAGTCCATCCCCGTAGCGCGTGTTCACGGGCAGGCCGCTCGTAGTGTGCTCGCAAGCGCAGCACCGGGCGGTGACGGTGGACCCGGATCGGTGGTGTCGGCATTAGAGGTCAATCCCTTGCTCACCGAAATGGCGTTTGACGAAATCCGCAAATCGAGCCGGTCCGGTTCGGCTAGCCGAATTCGGCCCCTTGGCTATGACCGGCCGTGGCCCGGACCGAACCGACCGGCTGGCGGCGGC
>JAIRNM010000164.1 GCA_031258055.1 Bifidobacteriaceae bacterium | reverse complement strand
CTCAATCGGGCTGAGTTTGTCCGCCGTTTCGACCACCGCGTTAGCGGCGGTGAAAGCCGGATAGGAGGCAATGATCGGTGCTCCGTAAGCCGCCAGAGTGACCGCTTGAGTGACCGTGTCCAGCGAACGGCCCTCATACAACTGAAGGTCAACATGCATGAAAGGCTCAAGGCGGGCGCCGAAGCGGGATTTCACGCGCCGCACTCCCTTGGCGACGGCGCGGACTTTGCCGTGCTCGCGTGTCAGTAGGGTGACTATCCGGTCAGCCTCGGCCAACTTATGGGTGCGCAGCACAATTCCCGCGTCCCGAAAAGTGGCCATAGCGACAATTGTCCCAGGAAGCCACAGGGGGCGCACCTACGCCTGCGTAGGTTAACCGGTAGGATCGCCAGATGGACACAATCTCAATCCCGGCCACCCTTGATGTGGACCCGACCTGGAACATCCTGACCATGCTCAAGCGTCGGGTAGACCAAGACCCGAACGAGACTTTGGTTGAGGTTCAGCAGCCGGATGGCAGCTGGTCACCGGTCAGCGCCAGCCAGTTCGACAGCGATGTTTTGACGGTGGCGAAGGGCCTGGTGGCCCTCGGGGTGGCGATCGGCGACCGAATCGCCATCATGTCCCGCACCTCCTACGACTGGGCGGTGCTCGACTACGCGATCTGGTCGGCCGGGGCCGTTAGCGTCCCGATCTATGAGACCAGTTCGGTGGAACAAGCCCAGTGGATATGTTCCGATGCCGCCGTGTCCGGGGCCTTCGCGGAAACCGCCGCCCACAAACTAGTCTTGGAGGCCGTCAAAGCCGAAGCGCCAACTCTCAAGCAGATCTGGCAGTTGAACGAGGGGGCGCTCGCCGCTTTGCGCGAGGTAGGCGCCCGCATCAGTGATGCGGAGATTGAGAGTCGGCGCACCGCCGCCCAGGGCAAGGACCTCGCCACCATCATCTATACATCTGGCACCACCGGTCGGCCGAAAGGCACCGAGTTGACACACGGGCATTTTGTGCGTTTGACCGACAACACCCAGTTCGATAAGACGGACCTGTCAGTTAGTCCTGTCATCGCCGAAGAGGGCTGCCGAACTCTCCTGTTCCTGCCCTTGGCCCACGTCTTTGCCCGCTTCATCCAAGTTGTGGCGATCAGTTCGCGGACTGTTATTGGCCACTGCCCGGATGTGAAGAACCTGGTCCCGGCGCTCGGCTCTTTCAAGCCGACTTATTTGCTGGCCGTGCCCAGGGTCCTCGAAAAGGTCTATAACGCGGCTGAACAGAAGGCCGGTTCGGGCTTGAAGCTGAAGATTTTCCGCTGGTCGGCCAAAGTGGCGATCGTCTATTCGCGGGCCTTGGATTCTAAGCGGGGACCGGGCTGGCATCTCCGCCTGCAACACAAGATCGCCGATAAGCTGGTTTACCATTCGCTGCGTGAAGCCATGGGAGGCCGCACCAAGTACGCCGTCAGCGGCGGCGCCCCCTTAGGCGAACGGCTTGGTCACTTCTATCGCGGTATTGGCCTGATGGTGCTGGAAGGTTACGGCCTGACCGAAACCACCGCGCCGATCCTGGTCAACCGCTTGAACAAGCAGAAGATCGGCTCGATTGGACTGCCCTTCCCTGGTTGTAGCGCCCGAATCGCCGAAGATGGCGAGATTCTTCTCAAAGGCATCAACGTCTTTGACCGTTATCACAACAACCCGGCGGCCACGGCCGAAGCGCTCAGAGACGGTTGGTTCCATACCGGCGACATGGGCTACTTGGACTCGGACGGCTACTTGTTCATCACCGGCCGCAAGAAGGAACTGATCGTCACAGCGGGCGGCAAGAATGTGGCTCCCGCCGTCCTAGAGGACCGTCTGCGCGGACACCCGCTGGTCTCCCAGGTCGTCGTGGTGGGCGATGGCCGTCCCTTCGTCGGCGCCCTGATCACCCTGGATGAAGAGATGTTGCCTGGCTGGCTAGCCAACCATGGTTTGCCGCCCCTGTCGTTGGCCGAGGCGCGCGAAGACCCAGCCGTTTGGGCTTCACTAGAGCGCGCCGTTGGGCGAACTAACCAGGCTGTCTCCCGGGCCGAGTCGATCCGCAAGTTCATCATCTTGGAAGACGATTTCACCGAGCTGAACGGCTATTTGACGCCATCATTGAAAATCAAACGATCGAAGGTCTTGAAGGACTTCGCCGACAAAATCGACGAGCTTTACAACTCCAACGGCACCGCCTCCTAACACTGGAGGCCGAGGTATTGTCTGGTTTCTCGGCGCCAGGCCAGCCGTAAAGCCGCCACCGCACCCGCTGCGACTGGTGACATCCACACTCGGGTTGGGGGTGGGTTCGGTACAGTGGAGACCATGCGCAAACGGACTCTAGCCCTGTTGTCCGGTCTGATAGCCGCTGTCACCCTGACCGCCTGCGGTGGCGACAGCGAAACTGACACCGGAGACCCGATAACCGATGATGGTTCCATTCCCAAGAGTCTGCTGCTCGGACCGACGACCGGGCCTGACGACCAATTGGTCGGTCTGGATGAGGAACTGAAGACTGCGGAAAAGCCTGAGGACGGCTGGATTTCGGCCCCTTGGGCGGACGCGGCTACACCCGACCCGGAGCAAGCCGAACTGCGAATCATCTATGTGGCGGGTGATACTGAGTGCTACGCCCACGCGGGATTCACCGCGCAAGAGACCAATTCGGAGGTGACGATTGGCTCTTATGTGAAGAAAGCGGAGGGAGCCTCCGGTTGCCCCTCCAGTCCGGCCGCCGCTTACAAATGGGGCACAGTCAAGCTGGCCGAACCATTAGGCGACCGCAAATTGGTGCATGCTGGCGTAGCCAATCTGTATAAGGATTTCGCCTGGCCCAAGGAGGCGTCAAACGCGCCTGAGGATACGTCTGGTGAAGCACCCGATGAAGCCTCAAACGAAGCACCCGAAGAGTAAGCCGAGGAGAGGCAATGATTACCGCTGTCGTTATGATCGAAACCGAAGCCAGCCTCATTCCCGAAGCGGCTCAAGCCATCGCCAACATTCCCGGCATAGCTGAGGTCTACTCCGTCACCGGCGAAGTGTCTCTGATCGCCATTGCCAAGGTCCGGCGACATGAGGACCTGGCTGGCGTGATCGCGGACCGAGTCTCGAAGACGACCGGTGTCCTGTCAACCGAGACTTTCATCGCTTTTCAGACTTACTCGGCCCAGGACTTAGACAGGGCTTATGACGTCGGCTTGGGAGACTAACCCGGAGGCCCAATCCGGATGCACTTCAGGTTAACCCGAGGTCTGCCCCGGTGAGCGCCGGACTAACGAGTGGTCGCCACCCAGCGGTCTAACACACGGGCGGCGGCGCCTGAATCAATGGCCGTGGCCGCCAGGTCCATTCCAGCCCGCAGACGGTCTGCCAACCGGCCCGCACTCAACCCGGCTCGCTCCCCCGCCGCCACCAGGCCGGCGGCGGCGTTCAGCAACACAGTTTGACGGATTGGGCCGCCCTCGCCGTCCAGGATGCGCCGGACAACTTCGGCGTTGAATGCGGCATCGGCCCCTTTCAGGTCTTCAACCGTGCAGGGCTCCAACCCGATCTCCGCCACCGGGTCGAGGACGGAAGCGGCCACGTCCCCGCCGCGCGCCTCCCACACCTGGATCGGGCCGGTCGCGGCCATCTCATCAAGGCCGTCGCGTTCACCCCGAAAGACCAGCGCGCCGCTGCCCCGAGCGGCCAGCACGCCCGCCATCAGCGGCGCCATCTTCTGGTCGGCGCAGCCGATGGCGCTGGCCCGCGGCCGGGCCGGGTTGGTCAGCGGACCGAGGAAGTTGAAGACGGTCGCCACGCCCAGTTCCCGTCTGGCCACCGCCGCGTGGCGCAGCGACGGATGGAATGCCTGAGCGAATAAGAACGCCACCCCCACTTGGTCGAACACCTGCCGGATA
>JAIRNM010000148.1 GCA_031258055.1 Bifidobacteriaceae bacterium | reverse complement strand
CGGGCGCGGCGCGGCGGTGGGCTTCAGGTCGGAGCGCGGCCCCGTCCTGCTGGCGCTGATGCTGTCCAAAGGGCTGATCGCGCTCGACACGACCGTCTTGGCGACGGCGGTGCCCTCGGTAGTCCGCGAGATCGGCGCCTTTGAGCAGTTCCCGTGGCTGTTCAGCGCTTACATGCTGGCCCAAGCGGTGTCCGTCCCGATCTACTCCAAGCTGGCGGACACCAAGGGGCGCAAGCCGATCATCCTGGTGGGGGTCGGCCTGTTCCTGCTCGGCTCCATCCTGTGCGGGGCGGCCTGGAGCATGGGGGCGCTGATCGCGTTCCGGGTAGTGCAAGGCCTGGGCGCGGGCGCGGTCCAGCCGATCTCTACCACCATTGTGGGCGACATCTACACCCTGCCGGAGCGCGCCAAGGTACAGGGCTACCTGGCTAGCGTGTGGGCGGTGTCATCGGTTGCCGGGCCAGCGCTCGGCGGCGTTTTCTCGCAGTTCGCGTCTTGGCGCTGGATCTTCTGGGTAAACGTTCCACTCTGCCTTGTGGCCGGATGGACGCTGATCCGGTTCTACCGCGAGGAGATCCATCGGCGGTACCACCGGATCGACTACTCCGGCGCCGCGGTGCTGGCCACAGGGCTGGCGGCGGGCCTCTTGGCGCTGCTGAGGGGCGGCGGCGGCTGGCCGTGGCTATCTTGGCCGTCCCTGACCGCGATAGGTGTGGCGGCGCTCGCCCTTGGGCTGTTCCCGCTGGTCGAGCGCCGAGCCGCCGAGCCGATCCTGGAGTTGGCAATCCTTGGGCGGCGGCTGATTCGGACCACCACCGCCATTTCGCTCGCGGTGGGCGCACTGCTGGTCGGGATCACAACCTACGCGCCCACCTACCTCCAGACGTCGATCGGCTTGACGCCGCTGCTCAGCGGCGCGGCTGTCGCCGTGCTAGCGCTGGTGTGGCCTATCTCCTCCGCCCTTTCCGGCAGGGTCTACATGAGGCGGGGGTTCCGCCAGACCGTACTGACCGGCGCAGCGGTCGCCACCACCGGGTTCGGCGCCCTGGCGGCTGGATCCCACTGGCCGTCACTGGCAATGGTGGCGCTCGCCTGCTGCGTGATCGGCCTCGGCTTGGGTTTCACGGCGGCGCCGTCCCTGATCGCGGCTCAATCCTCCGTCCGTTGGGACGAGCGCGGCGTAGTCACCGGGCTCAATTCGTTCGCGCGGACTGTCGGCAGCGCCACGGGGGTGGCAGCCTTCGGCGCTATTTCCAACAACCTGATTGCGCGCGGCGCGGGCGCCAATGACTACGCGACCATAGTGCGCGCCTCCACCTGGGTGTTCGCCGCGGCTGCGGTCCTGGCGGTGGCGATGTGGCTGACCGCCTTGGCCCTCCCGCGCGGCCTGCCGGACGATCCTAGCTACCGCCCCTGGCGGCCGTCGGCCCCCGCGTCTTGAGGCCGGACGATGCCGTGCTGGTAGGCGTACCGCACCACATGCGCACGGTGCCGTAGGTCAAGTTTCATCAGAACCCTCGACACGTGGGTTTTGACCGTCTCCTCGCCAATGTATAGGGAAGCGCCGATCTCCTGGTTCGTGAAGCCCTCGGCGATTAGCTGGAACACCTCCCGCTCTCGCATGGTCAACCGAGCCAGCTCCGGCGGCAGATCTTTGAGGGGGGCGATCGCGTCCGCGATGCGAGGGGTGAGGCGCCGGACCACCGAGGGATCGACATACGAGTCACCACGAGAGGCGGCCCTGACGGCTGCGATCAGTTCCTCAGGCGGCAAACTCTTCAGAACGAAGCCCTGCGCCCCGGCCGTCAATGCCTTGTGCAGGTAGTCGTCTGTGTCGTAGGTGGTCAGCATGATGATCTTGACTCCGGTGGGGCCAGCGGCCCGGATTTCGGCGGCCGCGGCCAAACCGTCCAGTTTCGGCATACGGACGTCGAGAATCGCCAGGTCGGGTCGCAGCCGCAGAGCCTCAGCCACGGCAGCCCGTCCGTCTGCCACCTCGGCAACGCATTCCAGGTCCGGCTGGGTCTCCAAGATGGCGCGCAGGCCGGAGCGGAACGCAGCGTGGTCATCAGCGATCAGAATGCGCGACTTCACCATTCCTCCCCTCGCGGTGGGGTCTCGTCACGAACGGTCACTTTCGTCTCCCAAGTCTTCCCGCCGACTGTCGGCCCATACCTGGCCTGTCCCCCGAACAACGCCGCGCGGCCGCGGATTCCGGCCAACCCGCGGCCGCTCAAGGGGTGTTCGCCCACTTCCGGTGGCGGTCCAATACCGTTGCGCGCGCTCAACTCGACCGCCCCCGCCGTGAAGGTCAGTTCGACAACCACGCCTTCCCCATCCCCGTGGCGCAAGGCGTTGGTCAGCATCTCCTGAGCGATCCGGTACAAGGCGATGTCGACTGAGCCCGGTAGCTGGCGCGGCTCTCCCGACACCTTAAACTGAACGTTCAGGCCCGACCCTTCGACCCCGTCGAATAGCTGGTCAAGGTTGCCTAGGCCGATTTGGTTGGTCGGGTCGGGCGACCCGTGCAAAATGTCCAGGACCCGCCGTAGGTCTGCCATGGCCGCCCGGCTGGAGTGCTCGACGGCGGCTATGGCCTTGGTTGTCTCCGGATCGGCGGTGCCTGGACGGGCGGCGAGCCGAAGGCGGGCCGCGCCGGCATGGGCTCCGATGGCGCTGACGTGGTGAGAGATGACATCATGCAGGTCGCGCGAGACAGAGGCACGCAACTGATCGGTGGCGCGCTCCATCTGGGCGGTCGCGTCCCGCAACTCAAGCTCGCGGCCCAAACGCAACTCAGAAATGTACCGGCGGCGAGCTGAGGTGTAACGACCGATCAGCCACGGTATGAAAGCGTTTCGCACTGGACCGGTCCAGATTGCGACCGCCGTGGCGCCGGACGCCAGCGCACCCCAGCCGACCGCACCGGCAGCCAAAACCAGGACCGCGGCCACACTCGCCCTATCCCGCATCCAAGCACCCACCCGGTAGGCGGCCAACGTCCCTCCGGCCAAACCCCACTCAATGTCCGGCGTGGTGCGCAGAGCCAGCGCCAACACCATAGTGGCGACCGCGTAGAGGCAGGCCAGGCGTCCCGAGTACTTGGTAGGCAACGCCAGCAAGGCATCGGCCACGACTATCCCGATCAGCGCAGCCGTGCGGTGGCTAACCGGCAGGTGGCCGGTCGCGTCAGCCAACACGGCGGCATCGACCAACAGGCAGGCCAAGGCGGCGAGACGGGCCTGGCGGATGAGCGAGGGCATTTCCCCAGGCGGCGGGCGTAACCGGGCGGGCCGACGCGCGGTCGAAGTGCTCGGACTGTCCACTGTGACCTCCTACCTCATGGTCCCGCGGCGGTCGGCGCCCCGCATCCCCCGAACAGGGGACTGGTCTCCCATGATTGAGGGATGACCGGCGGCGCCGGCCAATCCTACGCTCATACCCACCGAACCGTCTTGGGTCTGGTAGGCGCGGGCGCTCGGCTATGTCTCTGTACAACGTAGTGCTGGGAGGAAGCAACATGCTGGCCTTGTTGGGTCTTGGGCTCATTTTGGTCTTCATCGTGCTGGTCATGATGAAGAAGCTGTGGGCGGTGCCCGCGCTCATTCTTGTCCCTTTGGTGTTCGGCTTGATCGGTGGGTTCGGCGCGGAACTGGGCGACATGATGGTGGGCGGGATTCAGGACACCGCCCCAACGGCGGTGATGCTGGGGTTCGCCTTGCTGTTCTTCTTGGTCATGACGGAGTGTGGCTTGTTCGAGCCGCTGATCCGCGTCATTTTGAAGGTGGTCGGCGAGGACCCGGTTAAGATCGTGGTCGGCACCGCCATCCTCGTGTTATTCATTTCGTTGGATGGCGACGGCTCGACGGCGGTGTTTGTGACGTTTTCCGCGATGTACCCGATCTACCGCCACATAGGCATAAACCCGCTGATCATGGCGGTGTTGTGCGCCATCATCTGTCCAACTATGAACTGGCTTCCTTGGGGAGGCCCGGCGGCTCGGATGGCCACGGCACTCCGGATTGACATCTCTGACGTCGTGATCCCGATGCTCCCGGCGTGGGCCATCACCTTGGCGGTCGGCATCGCCTTCGCCTACCTCATGGGGCGCCGGGAGCGGAGGCGCCTAAAGAAGCTGAAAGCATCGGAAGCGGCTGGTGAGAGCGACGGCGACGCGGGCGAGGCGCTGTTCGAACCCCGTGTGCCAACCCCAACCAAGAACGTCTGGTTCAACTTAGTTTTGACTGTCCTGTTCCTTGTCTCCATGGCGCTGGAGCTTCTGCCCTTGTCAGCGCTCGCTATGATCGCTTTTTCGATCGCCGTCACGGTCAACTGGCCCAACATCTCCGTCCAGGCTGAGAAACTCAAGCCCCATGCCTGGACTGTCATCACCGTGATCATCTTGATCCTCGCGGCCGGCGCTTTCACGGGCATCATCAACGACACCGGCATGGTCGAAGCCATGGCCGAGGCGCTGGTCTCTGGTCTTCCGTCCGGCTTGGGCCACAGCTTCTCAGCCGTGACTTCGCTGGTCTCCTTCCCGCTGTTGTTCCTGTTGTCCAACGATGGCTTCTACTTCGGGATAGTCCCGATCCTGGCCGAAACAGGCGAGGCGTTCGGGATCCCGCCAGCGGTGATCGCGCACTCGGTGCTGCCAGGCATATTCCTACACACCCTCAGCCCCCTCAACCCGCCCCTGTACGTGGCAGCCGGGCTGTTGCGGGCCGATTTCGGGACACTGTGGCGCTTCGCATTCCCTTGGGCCATCGCTATAGCCCTGGCGGCCACCGCCGCTGGGATCGTCACCGGCGCGGTCTACCTGTTCTGACGGGCAGACCCCCACAAGCATTCGAACCCTTTGAGCATTAGGAGCAAAAGTTGCGTTTCATCAGTTATTTCGCGGGCAACCAGGAAGGAGTCGCCATCCGATCCGGCAACACCTACCGAGGACTGCCAGTGGCACAGTTAGGCGGCGACCTCAAGTCATTCCTTGGGCGGGAATCCGCCCTTGCCAATTTGCTGGAGGCCCTTCGCGACGCGGCAGAGTTCGAACTGCCCGACGTCACTTTGCTGCCTCCCATCAGCCGACCCGGCAAAATCCTTTGCGTGGGGCTGAATTACAAGTCGCACTCGAAGGAGGGCGGTTTCAAGCCGCCGGACTACCCCGAGGTGTTCGCCCGGTTCGCCAGTGGCCTGGTAGCGCATGGCGCGCCTTTGATCCGGCCAAACGCATCCGACTGGCTGGACTACGAATGCGAGTTGGCCGTGGTGATCGGCAAGGGCGGACGCCATATCAGCGAAGCCGACGCCCTCGACCGGGTCGCTGGCTACTCCATTTTCAATGACGGGTCCGTCAGGGATTTTCAGATCAAAACCCAGCAGTGGACCATGGGCAAGGCCTTCGACTCCACCGGCGGTTTCGGCCCGGAGTTGGTGACCGGCGACGAACTCCCTCCTGGCGCCCACGGCCTGCGCATCCGAACCATCTTGAACGGGCAAGTGCTCCAGGACGCCAACACCGCAGACATGCTGTTCCCGGTCCCCCGACTGATAGCGATCCTGTCCGAAGCGATGACGCTGGAACCGGGCGACCTGATCGTGACCGGGACACCAGACGGCGTGGGCGCCTTCCGGCAGCCGCGGTTGTGGCTGAAGCCCGGCGACGAATGCGTAGTGGAGATCGAGCGCATAGGGACCCTGATCAACCCCGTGGCGCAGGAGGCCTCCGAGTGACGGCTGAGGCACTGGGGACATTCGCACGGACGGATGACGACGCGGAACTGAGAAACATCGCCCGGATGATCCGCGAGGACATCGTACGTATGCTGGCCGCTGCGGGCAGCGGCCACAGCGCTGGACCGTTGGGCTTGGCCGAACTGCTGACAGCACTGTACTTCAACATCTTGCGGCACAATCCGGCCGACCCGGACTGGCCTGAGCGCGACCTGTTTTTCCTCTCCGCCGGACACACCGCACCTGTGTTGTACGCGGCGCTGGCGCGAGCGGGATATTTCCCGGCCGCCGAACTAGCCACGCTGCGCCAGCTAGGCTCGCGTTTGCAAGGCCACCCCGAGCGGGGAGCCCTGCCGGGAATTGAGTCGACCAGCGGACCGCTCGGGTCCGGGTTATCCCAAGCGGCTGGATATGCCCACGTTCTGCGGAACATCGACCGCGTCAAACACCGGTTTGTCTACGCCGTTATGGGCGACGGCGAAATCAACGAGGGCAACATCTGGGAGGCCGCCATGTTCGCGGGCAAATACCGGCTAGGCAATCTGATCGCCTTCATAGACCGGAACAACATTCAGATCGACGGCGCCACTGAGGACGTGATGCCGCTGACCAACCTACGGGCCAAATGGGAAGCCTTCGACTGGCATGTGTTGGAAGTCGACGGCAATTCCGTCCGCGCCGTGATTGACGCCGCCAACCTAGGCAAGGCGGTGACCTGGGCTCCCACCCTGGTGATTGCCCACACGGTCCCAGGCCGAGGCGTGCCCTTCATGGAGTACGACCACCGGTGGCACGGTCTACCACCCTCCCCCGCCCAAGCCGATCAAGCACTGGCGGCTTTGAGGGGCGGTGAAACCCCGTGACCGCCTACCCGATCAACCCGAGAGTGTTGACAACCCCGGAAACCGAGGCGATCCGGTCTGGCTTCGGACGCGGTCTGCTCGCCGCTGGCGAAGCCAACGAACGCGTCGTGGCACTGTGCGCGGATCTGACCGAGTCCACCCAAATGCACATCTTCAAAAGCCGCTTCCCGGAGCGGTTCGTCGAGGTCGGGATCGCAGAGCAAAACTTGGTGACAGTGGCCGCGGGGATGGCACACGCGGGCAAGATTCCGTTCACGGCATCGTACGCGGCGTTCAGCCCTGGCCGGAACTGGGAGCAGATCAAAACAACAGCGGCGATGAACCGTCAACCCGTCATAGTGGTCGGAGCCCACGCCGGGATCAACACCGGCCCTGACGGCGCGACACACCAGATGCTGGAGGACATCGCCCTGATGAGGGTGATGCCAAACATGCGCGTGATCGTGCCGGGCGACTCCCTAGAGGCCGAGCGGGCCACCCAGGCCATCGCCGCCGACCCGGCGCCGACCTATCTGAGGCTTGCCCGCGACAAGACCCCCATCTTCTCCTGCGCCGACTCCCCCTTCGAGATAGGGCGCGCTTACATCCTGGCTGAGGGCCGGGACATTTCTCTCATCGCTACGGGGACAATGACCTACCACGCTCTGGTGGCAGCCGATCAGCTAACTGGCCTGGGTGTTTCGGCCGAAGTAGTCCATGTGCCCACCGTCAAACCACTCGACAAGGCTGTGATCCTGGCCAGTCTGCGGCGCACCGGCAGGGCCGTCACAATTGAGGAGGCCCAGATCATCGGCGGGCTGGGCGGGGCCATCTGCGAGTTGGCCGCCCGCGAGTTCCCCGCCCGGGTGCACCGACTCGGCCTGCGGGACCGCTATGGCGAGAGCGGCGCCCCCAACCAGTTGCTCGAGAAGTTCCGCCTTACGGGCCGACTGATCGCCGAGGACGTAGCGCGGGAGTTGGGCAGTGGCACGGCCACCGCGCGGCTTTGATAGGGCCCAGCGCGTTCGCGCCTTGGAACTGGCAAATGAGAGGACAAACTGTTGGCAATACATCGCTGGCAACTAAGCGAAAGGAAGCGCGATGCTAACCGCTGAGCAACTCGACGAGCTGAGGGAATTCGACACGCCGACGGTATGGAACGCCCTGGAGGGGTTCGGGCTGAGGCCGAACACCACCGGGTTCTCATACCCTGGCCTAGTCCTGCGCACACCGGCGGCCAGACCCATGGCAGGGTATGCCGCCACGGCGAAGGTGACTGGGTGGACAAAACCCGAACCGCACCAGAAGAATCTCATGTTCGACTTCTTCACCGCGGTTCGCGCCGTAGAGGGGCCATCCGTCGCGGTGGTGGAAGATGTGGATGGGCAACCAATCGGGTCTTTCTGGGGAGAAGTCCAGGCAACAACGTTTAAGGCTTTGGGTGCCGTTGGAACGCTGACGCACGGCGGCGTACGCGACCTGGATGAGGTTGGGCCGCTGGGCTTCTACTTCTTTTCCACCGAGGTGATGGTGGCACGGGCCGAGTCTCACGTTATTGAGGTGGGCGGACCCGTCACAGTATCTGGGCTCGAAGTCCGGCCAGGCGACCTGATCCATGCTGACGCCCACGGGGCGGTGGTGATTCCCGCCCAAGCGGCGCCGGACTTGGCGGCCGCCTGCCGCAGGGTGAGCGAAGCGGAACTGCTGGTGCTCAAACCATGTCGGCGCGCCATCGCCGCGGGGGTCCGCCCCCAGGTCGCCGACTTGCGCCGCTGGCGCGCCGAGATGGCCGCCGCCCGAAACCCCACCCCCTGACCCCGCCACCGTTCCACTAATGGGGACCAATGCCCTGGCGCGCTGTAGCGCGCCAGTGTGTGGGGGGAAGTTTCTGAGCAGGCGTCATTACTGGCACGCCATCACGCCCGCAGGCGCTCGGGCCGACGGCACTGACTATGCTGTCGGTTATAACCGACAAATGCTCCGAATTGGGGTAGAGTGTCGGTTATAGCCGACAAGCAAAGGGAAGGCACTAGGCGTAGCCATGGACATGATCGACCGACCGTCCTATCAAGACCTCATCGCTACGCTGGTCGGGCAGCCGATAATCAAGGTACTGACCGGTCTGCGACGTTCGGGCAAGTCGACGATTCTGGCGTTGACAGCCAAACACCTCGCGTCCCATGGTGTGGCCGCGGAACGGATCATCTACCTTGACTTTGACCAGGCCAAGCTAATGCCGATCAACTCCGCCGCCAAGCTGGCCGAAACCATCGATATCCAGATGGACGCCGCTGGAAGTTACTTCGTCCTGCTAGACGAGGTCCAAGAGGTACCCGG
>JAIRNM010000116.1 GCA_031258055.1 Bifidobacteriaceae bacterium | reverse complement strand
TGACTCAAAGGACGCATCGGTGAGCCAGCGAGCGAAGATGTAGTCCTTCATGTCCAGGCCGACTTGAGGGAACCTCGCCCATCCAGCGGTCACGTCTTCCCGTTTGTACGGGCGCGGAGCTTTCGCCCCATCGGCGCGGACGCGAAGCCCGTCCAACAATGACAACGCCGCTTCGCACTCTGCCTTGGCAACCTTCGGGGTGAACGTAACTAGCCAGTCCGTCTGCATGATGTCATCCTCTGCGTTCAGTCGCTGTGGGTTCCAACAGTGCCTTCTCGTCGGCTATGACCGCTTCCAGGTCCTCGACCGTGGGCAGAGCGGCCTTGGCGTCGGCGGGCAGTCCCTCGTAGTCGGCTACGCCCAGAGCGGTGGTCATGTTGGCCAACGTGAAACGCACCACGGCTTCGTTCTTGCCGGTGCATAACAGGATTCCGATGGTCGGGGCGTGTTTCGCCGGGTCGCGCAACCGATTGTCCACCAAACCCACATAGGCCGAAAGTTGGCCAGCGAAGGCGGGCTGGAAGTCCTCAACCTTCAACTCGACCACTACATAGCGGGACTGGGTAATGTTGAACAGCAGCAGGTCCAGCACCAGTTCATCCGTGCGGCCCTTCTCGTCCGTCACCGCGAAACGGACCTGCTTGCCCACGAACGCCATGCCTCTGCCGAACTCGGTCAGCGTCTCTTGGAGCCGGTCCATCAGCGCTTGCTGCACCGCCCGCTCGGTGGCCCGCTCCACGAAGGCTAGGTGCTCGAACACGTAAGGGTCCCTGACCAACTGTTGGGCAAGCTCCGAGTCCGGGTCGCCGAGAACAGTGTCGAAGTTCGTTGGCGCGGCCCCGATCTGGTCCTTCAACCCGACCTTGATGAAGTGCCCGAGCACCCCGCGACTCCAACCCTCCGACACGGCGCGGGCCGCGTACCACTTCAGGTCCTGGTCGTTCTTGACCCGATCCATCAGGAGCATCAGATGTCCCCAGGGCAATTCGCCAGCAGCTTGCTGGCGAAACTCGCTTATGGTCCGCCACTGCCTTGCCACCCGGCGCATATACCGCAGGCTCGTAACCGACCAGCCCCGCTGACCAGGGAACTCATCGGTGAGGTCGCGCGACAAGCGCTCGATCACGCCCGCGCCCCAGCCGTCCCTCTCCTGGCGGTCAACGATGTCCCGCCCGATAGACCAGTACAAATCCAGCACCTCGCGGTTGGCGGCGCGCATCGCCCTGAACTGAGTTGCCCGCACCCTGGCCTTCACCTCTCGCAACCAGTCCGCGTACCCCTTGAGGCCGCCGTCCGCTAATTCGCCAGCAGCTTGCTGGCGAATTAGCTTGCCGCCATCTTTCTCCTGGTCAAGCCGCCTAGATCCGTTCATGGAGCCATCCTTCCATGCGCCACCGACAGTTCACGAGGGGCAGTGGCAGTCCACCGTGAGAAGGCGGTGAACGGTGGGATGCGAGACGCCCATCGCCTCGGCAATCTTCCGCAACGTCAAGCCCTGCTGGCGCAGAAGGTTGGCTTCCTTCACCAGGTGAGGTTGCTTCGTCGCGCCGGTCGTGTGGATCGGCGGCACTCCCGCCTTGCGAAGGTTCCGCCTCACGGTGGAGCGATGCAGGTGGTACTTCCGGGCGATGCCGTCATTTGCGCTACCGGTTCGCACCCGGCACCCTCGCCCATCCCGGGGGCGGACAATCCGATCGTGGTTGACGCACTTGACGTGCTTGATCGGGCGGTGACTGTGCCCAAGCGGGTGGTGGTGATCGGCGGCGGGATGGTCGGCACCGAGACCGCCCTGCACCTGGCCGAGAACGGCCACCAGGTCTGGGTCGTCGAGATGCTGCCCCAGATCATGAGCGACGTGGCCGTCACCGACCTACTGTCCTACCTGGAACGGATCGCCAAGACCGACCTTGAGACGTTGACCTCGACCACGGTGGCGGCGATCAGCGACACAGGCGTCGAAGTCGTCACACCCAACGGGCTACGCCGCATCGAAGCCGACCAAGTCATCATGGCCACTGGTTTCCGATCCGACCGGTCGCTCTACGACGCCTTGGTCGAGGCCGGCCAAGAGGCCTACCTGGTCGGCGATGCCGTCAATCCCGGCAAGATCATGGACGCATTTCACACCGCCTACCGCTTGGGCCTAACGGTCTGATCCTGCTGCGGAGGGACGGACGGGGCAGTTCGGGGGTTACGCCGAAGGCTAGCATGGCGACGTTCCGCGACTGCGCTGCGGTCCGGGTGGCCGAAAGACAGAGCCCTCCACTTGGAGCACTCCGTGCCCCCAGCGAGACTCGAACTCGCACTGAACCGGTTTTAAGCCGGTTGCCTCTGCCAATTGGGCCATGGGGGCCGCGCACACCAAGTTTAGAGGCCGAGCCGATCGGTGACGGTCACCAGCGGTCACCGGCGGTCACGAGCGAGCGGCGGACAGGGCAATGCCGTCCAGAATGTCATGTTCGGAGGTCACCACTCCCTCCAGCCGGCGCCCTTGGGCCCCAGCTAAGCGCTGCACCGAAGTGATCAGGCGTGACCAGACCAGGGCGCCCGCACCGATCACGT
>JAIRNM010000093.1 GCA_031258055.1 Bifidobacteriaceae bacterium | reverse complement strand
TGCCCAACCTCGGCCAATTCCGACGCTCCGCGGCGCCGCGACCAACCGGACTGGACGGTCACGAGTGAAGTACTGAACTTGATCGGATTGAGCCGACCGGTAAAGGGTTCGCCTTGGATCGCGTCACCCCACGTAATCCCGCGCGGAGCGGAGCGGAGTCGAGGGGTCCTGGATGATCAGTACTGGCAGTGGCTTCGAGGGATAAGGGCCGCCCGCTGCGGTCACCACATCGCCGCGTTGGGCCGCGCTTATCACCAGAAGCGTTCGACGTGGCGGCGTTGAAACCTGCACGCCGACCCCGTCGGGCCGGTGCCGCCTGGCTACCTCCCGTGCGTTAGGAGGTGTCGCTTCCCAGCCGGTGCGCCCCAGTTTGGCCAATCGTTCAGTGACGGGCCGCCCTTCGGCGGGTGGACGATGCCGCCACCACGCCCAATCCCACCAGCGTCATCGCCAATCCGACGAATAGTGGCAGCCAGTCGCCCCCTCCGGTGACCGGCAGTGGTCCCTTCGCAGTGGCCGCCGACGAGTCGACAGGCGCACCCGCTGCTGGAGAGGCCGCGGTTTGGCCCGAGTTTGGCGCCTCAAGGCGGATCCAGGCCCAGCCGACCAAGGCCCCGTCCAAGGCCTGGACCACGATCTTGTGTTCGCCCAGAGCGGCGTCCTGCGGGATAGTCAAAGTTACCTGCCCCGATTGGTTCAATGCGAACGAGCCCAGCGACACGGGGGTTGAATGCAACCAAAACCGCGCCTTTGAGCCGACCTGGCCGGGAACCGCCACCACAATCCGTTGGCCTGGGTTGGCCGACACGGGCACGTTCACGCCACCGCGGCGATCATCGGTCAACTCGGATTCGCCCATAGGCGTGGGCGCCGGTTCGGTCGGCTCATCGGTGGCCCGTTCGGTTGGGCCGGGTGTGGGCTGTTCACTAGGTGCGTTGCTCGGCTCTTCGGTCGGCTCCCCGGCCGGGAGTCGGATGGTCGAAAGGGAATACAGCGTAGCCGTGCTTGTCCCGTCCCCCGTCTCGTTGTTGTAGACGCCGCTCTTGATGAACAGCCGCTCGCCCCTGTATGAGCCCTCGCCTGAGTCTTCGAGACGGGCGTCTACGCGGCCTTGTTCGCCGGTCGCGAGGTTGGTGGCGAGCACAGACAGTGCGCCATCGCGCGATACTCCCCAGCTCAGGTCGAGCGTTTGACCCAATTCGTAAAGGGCGATAAGCCCCTGGTGCTCAATCGTGCCGCCCGAAGATGGCCTGATTTCGGCCTCTACTCTCCAAGCCGACCCTGACGTCCCAGGCTTCACCATGATCTTGAGCATCGGCTTGGTGTTTTCCTTTTGGTGGATCTGCCCTATGGTCACCTTGTTTCCGACTGGTGTGATGTCTAGGGCGATCTGGGCGTGGGCGTAGACGCCCTCCGTGAAGGCGGAGTAGTCCCGGAGCTCGCAGGCGTTCTCCCCTTGTCCACCTTCGACTTCGCGCAATTCCGTGCGCAAAGTGGACGAATTCGGCGTTGTCGCGCCGCCGCTGCGCGGCGCGGTCAACTCTATGCCGCCGACTTCCGTGAAGGTGTAATACTGGCTTTCGGTGTTCAAAGGGCACGTCCAAAGGGAGTTGCCCTTCGCATCCGCCTCAGGGGTGTTGATTCCCCATTTTGTCCAATCGGAGGCAGCTGCGGTGCCATTTTGGCCGCTCCCGGGGACCGATTTGGCGTTGTCGACTCCGACGTGCGACAGCGCCGCGAATAGCACCGGCAAAACCACAAGTCCGAGTGCCAGTGCGCGCTTGCCTGTGGCGGCGGTCGCCCAGCGGCGCGAGCGCAGATGGCGCGCCTCGCTGCGGACGTCATTTAGCGTCCGGGGTGGGTCCTGCGATCTCCGGTCGAACACGGGGCGCCGGGCCGCAAAAGAGTCTATGGAGTCAACGGAAACCCAGCGGACCTTCATACGATCACCTATCGAAACTCAGGGCGTCTGCGCGATCACCAGTTGGTCATCGCTACAAGGCGCGATGCTACTCTCGCATGAACTTGAATGAGTGTTGGCGGGCCATAAATGTTTTGGAATGCCGCGGGCTCGGGTGTGCTGTCCATACTCGAGCGGCCCCGCGTCATCCTGCGCCGGCGGCCCCGCGTCACTTTCGCGCGGGATGACTCGAGCGTAGGCCAGGGAGGAACGTCGGCCTGGCCGGGCTGCTCAGATAGTGGGCTATTCGCAACATCGCGGAATATGGGATGTCCAGATCGCGTTAGATAGTCACTACTACGTGCAACGACTGGCTGTCTCCGGATGACGCATGACCTTAGCGAGTAAGGTATGCCTAATAACAGTCTGGTGGTCGCCTACCGGGGTTCCGGGGTGGCCGTCGGTGATTCGGCGACCTTCACAGCAGGGAGCATATGCCATGGGTGTCTGGGCAGCGGGAGCTAAACGGAACCGAATAGAGCTAGCCAGCGACAAGGCCACGCCCAAGCGGGTCTTGGGGCGAAACGCGTTGGCTAGTGATAGGTCCATGCCGAGGCATGCCTTGGGTCCAATAGCGCTAGCTAACGGCAGCATCATGTCTAAGCGCGCTTGGGGAATGGTCAGTTGGCTGGTGGCGGCGCTGTTGGTGTTGGTGGGATTGGTTCCGGTGGGTGACGCGGGGGCGTTGCCCGGGGAGGACATCTATGTCTCCGCCACGGGTGATGACAGCGCGGCTGGCACCGAGACTAATCCGCTGAAAACATTGGCGGAGGCATTTGAGCAGGTGGATGACGGCCAGACGGTGTTCGTCTTGGACAGTCTGGATTTGACGGCGGTAGCGGACTTGGGTGGCAGCCCGGGGCGGCAGGTGACGTTGGCGAAGGCCGCCAATGCGCCCGGTGATGTACGGATAACGCGGCACAAAGAGGATGGGTCGGATTTCACCGGCAATATGATTTCGATCGCGGCGGGCAGCCGGTTGACGTTAGCGGATTCAGTGACGCTGGACGGGAATGAGGTGGCGGGGGCGGCATCAGCGGTGATGGTTTATGGCGAGTTCGTTATGACGGGCGGCGCGATTGTGAACAATACGACGAGCGGTTCTGGTGGCGCCGTTTACATTCTGGGCGCGAGTAACGCGGACTTCCGGATGACCGGCGGTGAAATCACTGGCAACACGGCGACGGGTGGCGGCAGTGGGGTTTATTTCGTTTCGGGTGGCATGGAAGTTGAGGGTTCGCCCCGTTTGGGCACGAGTGATGATGATAACGGCGTCTATTTGTCCAGCAACTATGCGATCTCGCAGACAGGGCCGTTAGACAGCGGCGCGAGGATCAACGTTGAGAACCGCCAGGACGCGAGGGTGGGCACAGTAATAGCCACGAAGGACCAAGGAGCGGGCCAAGTGACGCCCGGCGATGTGGCAGCGTTCCATTGGCAGACAATTGCCTATAAGACCGCCGCGGACAGTCAGGACGGCCAGAATGTCACGTTGGAGGTTGACCAGACTGACTTTTACGTCGACAAGGACGGGTCGGACACCCAGGGCACGGGCGCCCAGGGGAAGCCGTTCGAGACGTTGACCAGGGTGTTCCAAGAGCTCCCGCGCGGTCAGAATGTGACGGCCAACGTTCATGTGATGTCTGACTTGGTGGAGCGCGCGTCAGCGGTGCTCTCGGAGGGCGATGTCACGGTGGCGACCTGGCCGGCCGGTTCCAGCCCGGCGGTGGTGTCAAGGGGTAAGGATAGTTCAGGGGCCGATTTCACCGACAACATGGTCCGCACCACCTCGGGCGCGAAGCTGACGTTAGAGAATCTGGTGTTGGATGGAAACAACACGCCCAGTTCGTTGTCGTTGCTGACTGTGGAAACGAAAGCGACCGCGGCGCTCAAGGATGTGGAGATCCGGAATAACGTCACGGCGATGGCTGGTGGTGGTGTCAATGTGGTTTCGGGTGGACGGTTAGAAGCCCAAGACGGGACTGTCATAAAAGGGAACAAGGCAAACCTCAACGGTGGCGAGGTCTATGTTTTCGGGTCTAGCCCGGATGGCGTGAATTCAACTATCGCGGTCAGCGGCGAGGTGGTCATTGGCGAGAGGAGCGGTGAAGAAGGGGTCTATTTGGGCGCCGACCAGGTGATCGAAATCGTGGACGACCTGCCCGCGCAAGCGTTGATTTGTATCGAGGGCAAGGCAGGCACCCCGCAGGTTGGCGATTTACTTGCCACTAAGCAGGGCGGCTCCACGGTGAACACCACAGAAGCGGAGCGGCTATATTTCTTGACGCAAGAGTTCAATGTGGCGCCGGACACTGACGCTAATACTTATGTGTTGGCGGAGGGTTGGACCAGCCTGTACGTCAAATCGACTGGCAGTGATGTGACGGGACGGGGCACGCTGGGCCAGCCCTATCAGACCGTCACGAAAGCGTTCTCAGAGGTCAAGGCCGGGCTCCCGGCCAGGGTGGTGCTATTGGACGATGCCGTCGTGACAGCCGCCGCGACTCTCGCCGCTGGCAAGACAGCCCGCCTGGTTTCTCAAAGCGAGGGCGGCGACCCGTGGACGGTGAAACGTGACGCCAGTTTCACCGGCACCATGCTGGAGGCGGTGGCGGACGCCTCGCTGACGGTGGCCAATGTGGTGTTGGACGGCAATCAGGCGGTGGCGAGCGCCGGCGCTGTGCTCAGCGCCAGGGGCACGGTCTCGGGGCAGACCGCGGCCGTGACCATAGATGGGGCAACGGTGACAGGCGCGCGGACGGCACAGGCCAGTTCCGCCGTGATGGCGACGGCGACGTCCAACGCGGGGGCTTCTGTCACGCTGGTGAGCGGCCAGATCACCGGCAACCAGTCGGCTGGCGTGGGCGGCGGCGTGCGGGTGACGGCCGCGGGCAGCGTCAAGGCGCTCTTCCAGATGGATGGCGGGGAGGTTTCCGCCAATAGCGCGACCAACGGCGGCGGTGTTTACATCACGGGCGCTGGCGCCCAGGCGGTGTTTACGGGCGGCCAGGTGACGGGTAACACGGCGAGCGGTCTGGGGCGTGGGGTCTATCAGGCCACGGGCAACGCCTCGTTGACTGTCAGCGGCGCCCCGCAGCTTGGGACCAGCGACACGGACAACGGCGTCTATCTGGTGGCGGGCGCGTCTTTCACGCAGGACGGCGACTTGGACGACTCGGCTCGTGTCAACGTTGAGAACCTGGCCAGCGGTGTGATCGGGTCGTTGGTGGCGACCAAGACGGGCGGGACCGTCTCGGTGGCGGAGGAGGTCCACTACTACTGGCAGGCGAACCTGTCGCAGCAGATCGCGGCGCAGACCGCTGATAACACCTATGTGGTGGATGGACTAAAAGACGTGTATGTGGCCCAGGCGGGCAGTGACAGCGCCGGCGACGGCACGTCAGACAACCCGTTCGCCACTTTGACCAAGGCGTTCGCGGCGGTCTCGGTGACCGATCAGGCCACAGTGAATGTCAAGGATGACATCCCGGATTCGGCGGTGGCGGTGGTCGCGTCTGGCCGGGACATTGTATTGCGCACTGATCCGGCTAAGGCGGGCGACCCGGCGGTGGTGACCCGGGCTGCCGCGAATGTGGCGTTGATCCAGATTGCCGCTGGTGGGAGTCTGCGGTTGGAGAACCTGGTGGTCGATGGCGCCAAGGGCACCTACACGACTAATACGTCTTCGCTGGTGTACGTGCAGCCGTCGGTGGCGTCCCAGACCGCGCAGTTCACTTTGGGTACGGGCGGCGTGCTCCGCAACAACCGGGCCAGTAATGGCGGCGCGATTCACGCTGGTTCCGCCATCGCTAACGCCTCTCTTCGTGTCACCGTTCAGGATGGCCTGATCACGGGGAACACGGCTGTGACGAATGGCGGCGCGATCTACGCGTTAATGTCAGCGGCTGGCGCTAGCGCGACGCTGACGATCAGCGGCGGGGAGTTGTCCGGGAACACCGCCGCCGATGGTGGTGCTGTATGCGGTTACGCGACGCAATCGGGCGCTACCACGACCGTCAACGTCGAGGGCGGTTCGATCAGTGGGAACAGCGCGACCGCCAACGGCGGCGGCATCTGGGTGAACGCGAACAACTCCAATGCCCGGACCTATTTGAATATCACCGGTGGCGAGATCAAATCCAACCAGGCGGCGGCGAACGGCGGCGGTGGTGTGGTGGTGTACGCGACCAGCGCTGGGCAGTCCACGGCAATCATGTCCGGCGGCGTGATTGAGGCGAACCAAGTGGCCACCACCTCAGGGTCCTTGTCGGCCGGCGGCGGGGTGCTGGTCTACGCCACCACCGCGAACTCGCTGGCGAGTTTCACCCTGACCGGCGGTGAGGTCAAATTCAACCAAGCGTTGAACGGAGCGGGTATCTACTTCTACACCAACAACATCAACACGGCCACAGCCAGGGCCACGTTGACTGGTGGCACGCTGACGGGGAACACTTTGACTGCTCCGGCGGGCCGGGGCGCGGCGGTCGGCTATTACGGCACTTACACCGGCCAGTCGTTGACGGTGGGCGGTTCGGTCAAGGTCGGGGTGGATGATGGCGACAACGGCGTCTACCTGCCTAGCGGTTACAACATCAACCAGTCGGGCTCGTTCACTGACGCTGACGCGCGGGTGAACATTGAAGGGAAACTGAACGCCCAGTTCAACACGCAGGTGGTGGCGAAGACCGGGGCTGATGTCAGCGAAGCTGAGGCGGCCCAGTACCTTTGGCAGCCGGGCAACGGATTGGCGGTGACCGCCTCGACGCCATCCTCCTATATCCTGACCGGCGCCCCGGAGTTCTATGTGTCCGCTACGGGCGATGACGCCAACGGCCTGGGCACCCAAACCAGACCGTTCGCTTCGCTGGCCAAGGCGTTTACGGCAGCCTCGAATGTCGCCGGGGTGGAAACCAAGGTTTATGTGATGGATGACATCAAAGTCGCGGCGCTGGCGACTGTGACCAGCGGGAAGACCATCAGTGTGCTGGCCGACCCGGATTCGTCCAACCCGGCACCCAGCGCCACCCGTGACGGCTTGGCCGGCAACCTGGTCCGGGTTGAGTCGGGCGGCAGCTTGACCTGGCAAGACGTGATCTTGGACGGCGCTAAACAAGACAGCATCACGAACAGTGAGGCGCTGGTGTATGTGTTGAGTGCTACCAACAACACGACTGCGTCGTTCACATTGAAAAGCGGGGCTTTGACCAACAACGCCGCTAGCGGTGGTGGCGGCGTCTACGCCCAGTCGAATTCGACGACCGCCCGGGCGGCGGTCACGGTGGCTGGAGGGGAGATCAGCGGCAACACGGCATCGGGCCCTGGCGGTGGGGTGTATCTGAGCGGGGCGCTGGCGGTACTGACAGTGTCTGGCGGTCAGGTCAGCGGCAACACGGCGGGCGGCAGCGGCGGCGGTCTGTATGTGACGGGCAACGGCGCGGCGGCGACGGTGTCTGGCGGGGAGATCTCCGGGAACACGGCAACGGCTAATGGTGGTGGCGTCTATCTGAACGGTGTTGGGACGGTCTTCAACCTCACTGGTGGCCAACTCGCCAATAACAGCGCAGTCAACGGCGGTGGGGCGTTCGTCGGCACAGCCGCTAACACCGGGACGGCGGCGGTGATCAACCTGACCGGTGGGACCGTTACCGGGAATACCCTGACCGGCACGAATGGGCACGGCGCGGCGGTTGGCTTCGGCGGGTCTTATCCCGCGACCGAGTTGCTGCGGGTCGGCGGCAACATCAAACTTGGGACGGCCGTAACCGACAACGGGGTGTGGCTGCCTGCTTCTTACACCATCAAACAGACATCCGACCTGGGAGCGTCCGCGCTGGTCGTGTTGGAAGGCAAAGTTGGCGCTGCCGCTAGTACCGTGATCGCGGATAAGACCGGCGGCTCCGGCGTGAGCACGGCCGAGGCTGACCGCTATCTCTGGCCCAGCACGAATGTCAAAGTAGCGCCCTCGTCCACCGGCGCCCAATATGTGTTGACAGGCGTCGCCGAACTGTATGTCAGCAACACTGGCAGCGACTCAACCGGCGACGGGACCCGCGACAACCCGGTCAAGACCTTGTCGCACGCTTTCGGTTTGGCCGCCGCAGGCACCGCCGTCACGGTGTACGTGATGGATGACATCGCCGTCCCCGCTACAGCGGTGGTGACCAGCGGGAAGAACATCACCGTGCAAGCCGACCCGCAATCCTTGAACCAGGCGCCGGTGGTCAAACGGGCGGCGGACCTGGCGGGCAACCTGGTCCAGGTCAACTCAGGCGGCAGCCTGACCTGGCGCGATGCGATCCTAGACGGCGCCAAAGAAGACGCCGTTGCGGGCAGTGAGGCGCTGGTCTATGTGGTCAACGCGACCAACAACACCACCGCGTCCTTCACCCTGCAAAGCGGTGCGCTGACTAACAATGCTGCTGGTGCTCTCGGCGAGGGGGGCGGCGGCATTTACCTCCGGTCTTCTTCAGCCACCGCGCGGTCAGTGATGACCGTCACGGGTGGCGAAATCAGCGCCAACGACTCGACGGTCAACGGCGGCGGCGTGTTCCTGAACGGCGCGGGCGCCGCTTTGACAATGTCCGGCGGCCAAATCAGTTCCAACACAGCGACGGTCAACGGCGGCGGGGTCTATGTGACAGCCGGTGCGGTGACCGTCTCCGGCAAAGCCCTTATCGGTGTGGACGGCACCGACAACGGCATCTACCTGGGAACCGGTGTAGTGATCGCCCAACAAGGCGACCTTGACGCTGCCGCCCGCATCAACGTTGAAGGCCGCGCCGACCTGGCGACAAACGAGATGATCGCGAACAAGTCTGGGGGCGCACCGGTCGACGATGCCGAAGCCGCCCGCTACCAATGGGCTGGTGGCGGGCTAGCTGTGATCACCCTGGGCACCACCCAGTATGTGCTGAATCGTCCCGGCGTCTCCCTCTATGTGTCCGCCGCGGGCAGTGATTACACCGGTAAAGGGACAAGGGACAAGCCGTTTGCCACGCTGCCATACGCTTTCAGCGTTGCGCCGACCGTAGCCACCGTGTACCTGATGACGGATCTGACGGCGACTTCGGGGGCTGTGGTCGCTGCGGGCAGGCGGATGAGGCTGAAACCTGATTCGTTGTCGTCTGATCCGGATGAGTTCACGGTTTCGCGTGGTGGTTTGGGGTTTGCTTTGGTGTCGGTTTCGGGTGGTGGGTTGTTTACGTTGGATGGGGTGGTGTTGGATGGCCAGAAGGCGGTGTATGGGTCGAATACGGCGCCGTTGGTGC
>JAIRNM010000075.1 GCA_031258055.1 Bifidobacteriaceae bacterium | reverse complement strand
CAACGCCTTCTTCGACGCTGACTCGGAGTACGAACTGTCGAAGACGGCGCGCAGCTTCATGGCTGGGGTGCTCCATTATTCGCGGGAGATTTGTCTGATTACTAACCAGTTCGTCAACTCTTATAAGCGCTTGTGGGGCGGGGCGGAGGCACCTAACTACGTCTGTTGGGGGCACAACAACCGTTCGGCGCTGCTGCGGGTGCCGATGTATAAGCCGGGACGTCCGCAGACCGCCCGGGTTGAGTTCCGGGGTATGGATTCAGCCGTCAACCCGTATCTGGCTTTCGCCGTCATCTTGTCGGCCGGGCTGAAAGGAATCGAAGACGACCTCCCGCTACCGGCTGAAGCTGAAGACGACGTCTGGGCTTTGACCGATGCCGAACGCCGCGCCCTGGGCATTCAACCGTTGCCGCGCTCACTTGATGAGGCCGCCGCCATTATGAGCGAATCGGAGCTCGCGGCTGAGACGCTGGGGGAACATGTCTTCGAGTTCGTGCTCCGCAATAAACGCCAAGAATGGAATGAATACCGGGCCCAGGTAACCGCTTACGAACTCAAGCGCTTCCTACCCATTTTGTGATGCCTGGTGACGGACGGGTCCGCTCCGAGCGGGCCAAGCTGATCCGGGCTGGCTTGGCGGACGCCGGGAGGGGCGAAAAACTTCTAGCTGAATTGCGTGCAGCAGGGTTTGACATAGTTCCGGCCGATTTGGCGGCTAGCGCCGACCCGGACCTGGCGTTGTTGACTTTGGCCCGGATCAGTGCCGCCCGGGGTGGGGCGGCACAACTCGCCGCCCTAGGCCCCGATGCGCGGGCCGTGAGTCGCTTGCTGGCGGTTACCGGTGGCTCCGCCGCATTGGGCGATCACCTGGTACGGCACCCGGCCGATTTGGCGGTCCTAGCCGAACCGGATCCACTGGTTGACTCGCTGGCAGGAGATTCCGGCCCAGAGCCGACCAGTCACCAAGTAGCGGTCAGGGCGGCTCTATTGGAGGCAGTCGGGGCTGACCCGGAGGCGGACGTGCCGGTGGCAGCACGGGCAGCGGTAGAGCCGCTGCGTTTGGCTTACCGGCGCAGGCTGCTGCGGATCGCCAGCCAGGACCTCGCCAGCGCTTTGCCGTTAGATCTGTTCCCAGCGGTCGGCGCGGCGCTGGCGGATCTCGCCACGGCGGTGCTGGAAGCGGCTCTGGCCCTAGCTAGGGCGGCCACTCCCGGCCACGAAGACGTGCGCCTGGCGGTGATCGCCATGGGTAAGACAGGCGGTCGTGAACTCAATTATCTGTCCGATGTCGACGTGATCTACGTTGCCGAACCGTCCAGCCGGTCGGTTGACCCAGCACGGGCTCTGGACGTGGCTAGTCAGTTAGCGGGCGCCCTTCAGCGCGCGACCTTTGGGCCGGCCAAAGAACCGGCGATCTGGCAGGTCGACCCGAATCTGCGTCCGGAGGGGAAGAACGGGCCGCTGGTCCGGACCCTCGAATCGCATGTCGCCTACTACCGCAAATGGGCGCAAACCTGGGAGTTCCAAGCCCTTCTCAAAGCCCGGCCCGCCGCTGGCGACTTGGCATTAGGAGAGCAGTATTACCAATCGACGAGGCAGTTCGTCTGGAACGCCGTCGAATCGGCGGACTTCGTCGAGGACGCCCAGGCGATGAGGCGCCGGGTGGAAAGCCATGTGGCACCAGCCGAAGTGGAGCGTCAGATCAAGCTGGGGCGGGGCGGACTGCGTGATGTCGAATTCACCGTCCAACTCCTGCAACTGGTTCATGGCCGGTCCGATTCTTCGCTCCGCTCCGCCTCCACTTTGGCGGCCCTCGGTGCTCTGCGCGACGGCGGTTACGTGGGGCGGGCCGCGGCCGCCCGACTGGGTGACTGCTACCGGTTATTGCGGACCTTGGAGCACCGGGTTCAGCTCTACCGGCTGAGGCGCACCCACCTGATGCCAACAGCACCGCCTGACCTCAGGCGCCTGGCCCGATCCGCCCGGATTGTCCCGCCTGAGCCGGAAGAACTTGAGAAGACCTGGCTGGCCACCCGCCGCGAGGTCCGTTCCCTCCATGAGGAGCTTTACTACCGGCCGCTGCTCCCGGCCACAGCCAAGCTTTCGGCTGGGGAAGCGACTTTAGCGCCCGATGCCGCCCGGTCCCGGTTAGCCGCTTTGGGCTATCGCAACCCGGATGGCGCGATGCGCCACATTGCCGCCTTGACCGGCGGGGTCACTCGCCAAGGCGCGATCCAGCGGCAGCTCTTGCCGGTCATGTTGGGCTGGTTCGCGAAAGGGGCTGACCCAGACGCTGGCTTGTTGTCGTTTAGGCGCTTGTCGGAGTCGCTTGGATCGACCCATTGGTACCTGCGGATGCTGCGTGATTCGGCCGGAGCGGCAGAGCGTCTCTCCCATGCCCTGGCTGCATCGCGCTTCGTGGCGGAGAGCTTGGCCCGCTCGCCGGAGTCGGTTCGTTGGCTCGATTCAGACCGTGATTTGGCGCCGCGCCCACCGGAAGAGTTGCGGCGCGAACTGCGGGCGGTGGTGGACAGGCGTGACTCCGCCGAGGAAGCGGCCCTCGCGGTGCGCGCGCTCAGACGGCGTGAGCTGACCCGTCTGGCCATGGCCATGGCGCTGCGTCGGCTTGATGACGGTGCCGCCCGCTTCGCCGTCTCGGGTCTGGCCGCAGTCGCTTTGGAAGCGAGTCTAGAACTGGCGGTTGAAGCGGTACGTTCGGCCGATGGCGCCCAGCTAACCGATTTGGCCGCTATCGCCATGGGCTCACTGGGTGGGCGTGAGATGGCGATCGGCTCGGACGCGGATGTGTTGTTTGTGCACCAGCCCCGGTCTGAGGCCGACGAAGTCGCCGCCCAAGCCCAAGCCCAGGCGATCGCCGCTAAGACGCGGTCGCTGCTGGGCGGCATCGGGCCAGAACCGGCCCTTGAAATCGATGCTGACCTGCGGCCGGAGGGACGGTCCGGACCCTTGGCGCGGTCGGTGGCGGCTTACCGCGAGTATTACGGGCGTTGGGCGTTGGCTTGGGAGCGGCAGGCCCTGCTGCGGGCGCGGCCGGTTGCCGGGGACAGGGCGGTGGCGGCCGCCTTCATGGATGTGGCCGAGCCGGTCCGTTATGAGGCGGGCGGTTTGACCGACGCGGAGTTGAAGGACCTGCGGCTGCTGAAGGCG
>JAIRNM010000412.1 GCA_031258055.1 Bifidobacteriaceae bacterium | reverse complement strand
GGATTCGGCCGTCGGCGCCTCCGTGCGCCGAGTGGTGGTGGGTGGCCGACGTCTGCGACTGGTGGCGGACGTGCATGAAGACTATGTTGCCTTGTTGCGGGACCGCCCCTGGGCGCGCGGTCTGAGCGGATGGGTGGCCCGCGCCGTGGCGCGGGCCGGTGAGGTGCTGGCCGGATGCGCCGACTTGACAGTGGTGGCCGATTCCCATTTGGCGCCGAAGGCGACACGCCGTTTGGTGGTCCGAAACCTGGCTGATCCGTCCATGTTGCCCAGTGCGGCCGGACCTGACCAGTCGGCGGGACTGTCTGGCCCTGGAGCAGAGCCGAGGCCACGGGCTCTGTACGTCGGTGACCTGCGTGCTTCGCGCGGTCTGTTCGCGATGCTCGACGCTGCGGTGGCGGCACCAAATTGGTCGTTTGACCTGGTCGGCCCGGTGTCTGCCAGTGACCAAGCGCGGCTCGATGACCGGCTCTCAGCCGACCGGGCGTTGGCGGCGCGTGTCCAGTTTCCGGGACGGCTAGCACCGGCTCGAGCTTGGAACCGGGCGACCGGGGCCTGGGCGGGTCTTGCCTTGCTGGAGAATACAGCCGCTTTTCGGGATTCCATGCCCTCAAAGATCCGGGAATACCTGGCCTGCGGCCTGCCGGTGTTGACAACGCCCTTACCGCGCCCGGCTGCCTTGATCCGCCAGACTGGCGCTGGCGCCATTGTGACAAGCCCAGCTGAAGCAGCCGCCGTGTTAGAGAACTGGTTCCGTGACCGGTTCGCCTACGCCGCTGTCCAGGCGGCGGCACTGGCCGCCGCCGCTGATATCAGGTCCGATTGCGGCGACATGGACGTATTCGCTGCCCGCCTAAAACGCCTCGCCCGCTAGCTTCCCCTCGTGCCGCGCGAGCCGCGGGGACGTACTTGGTGGCTCATCCGCGTGCCGCGCGTGCCGCGGGGACGTACTTGGTGGCTCACCGCTGGCCGCCAGGACCGCCTGACGGAACGGGGGTCCCCGATCCGACGCGAGCCAAATCGCGCCGCTAACCTGGTCACGAACTGAAGGATGACGAGCGGCGCGCCGGAAATGGGGGAATGTGCCGAGAATGGGCCGTGTCAGAGCGGAAAGCGGTGTGTACCACGCCGTGCTCCGCGGCGTGAATCGGCAGAACATATTCGAGTCGGACCGCGACCGAGAGCGGTTCAGCGAGCAAGCGAGCGAGGTCGCGCGGTTGGAAGCGGCGGCGGTGCTCGCCCATTGCCTGATGTCGAACCACGTCCATTTCGTCATTGAGGAAGGCGAACAGCCGATCGGCCACTTCTTCCAGCGGCTCGGCTCGCGCTACGTGCCCTGGTACAACGAGCGTTACGACCGCGTCGGCCCGCTCTGGCAGGGCCGATTCAAAAGCCGACCCGTCGGCACCAGCGGGGACCTGGTGAACGTCATCAGATACGTTCACCACAATCCCGTGGCCGCGAACCTGGTCGCCGACCCGCGCCAGTACCGCTGGAGCAGCGCTTACGGTCAATCACAGTTGTCCGATGCCGTCCGCGCCATGACGCTCTGCGGTGTCCACGACCGAGCCGAGTTGAACCGACCGCCAGTTTCCGCCGCGGCCCAGCTTGATCCGGGACCGATACGTCGGGCCATGAACGATGACGAGGCTTGGGCCCTTGTATTCGGCGCGGTTGCCGTTCGCGACGCGTCCGCGTTCCAGGCATTGCCGCTGTCAGCCCAGGTGATCGCGACTCGGAGCGCTCTAGAACACGGAGTCTCGCTGCGGCGACTCGCCCGGATGACGGGCATCAGCCGACCCACGCTAACCCGGCGCGCCCGGCTCGAACCGTGACTGCCCGTGGGAGCACGAGCCGTCGTTGCGTTTGGCGACGGCGGCCGCTTGGACGGCATCGACGGCAATTGGCCACGTCTGGGCGCCTGGGCTGAACCTCCGGCACCGATGAGCCACCAAGTACGTCCCCGTGGCACGGTACTGTGGATTGCATGGTACTGTGGTATGAAATAGAGCAAGGGGGATCGATGGACACCACTCAGCTCCTCAAGGGACTGCTGGATTTGGCGGTACTAGCGGTGCTGGACCGCGAAGACGGCTACGGTTACGACGTCGTCAGGCGGCTGCGCAAGGCCGGCCTGGAACAAGTGGCGGAGGCTTCGGTTTACGGCACTCTCCGGCGCCTCTACCAAGCCGGCGCGCTGACCAGCTACGTTGTCCCGTCCGAGGAAGGTCCGTACCGCAAGTACTACGGCATGACGGCACAAGGCCGTCAATCCGTCAAAGCGCAAAAGCGCGAGTGGCAACACCTGACGGAAACAATCGACACCATCCTGGTCAACGGGGAGGGAACTAAATGAGCACCATCACTTTCGTGCCCGCGATCGGACAATATGCCGATGCCGTCCGCGCCGCCCTGACCGGACTTGATTACCGCCAGGTCCAAGACCTTACCGACGGCTTGGAGATGGACTTGACAGACGCCCTGGCGGATGACCCTGCCGCGCCCGGTGCCGACGGTGCCAGCTCCGAGGGCGCAGACGAAGACCGCCCCGATGGGGCGCGCCTGACCTTTGACCGCCTGGTCGAACGGTTCGGCGATCCCGGTGTCTACGCCGACGAGCTGCGAGTTAGCGCCGGGCTGCCGGGGCGGGCTGGCCAGGCGGCATCGGGCTCTGAAACGGTTGAACTTGAGGTCCAGACCGCGGCTCAGCCGGAAGCGCCCGCCCGGCGGTCGCTGGCCGAGATCTGGGCGGTCGTCGGCGACAAGTGGGGCGACAAGCGGTGGTGGCGCCTAGGCGCCTGGCTGGTGCCGGTGTTGCGGCCGGTCTGGTGGGTAGCGCGCGGCGCCGCGCTGGGAGTGTTCGTGTCCTGGCGGGCGGGCTACTACCAGGTGGCGGCTTTGGTCGCCACAGGGCTGGCGGGAGTGGCCGCGTCCTTGGCGCTGGCGAAGGTGGACTGGTCCGCTAAGTCGCGGGCGCTGCGTGTTCTGATGGCGGTAACGAACACCGTATTGGCTTTCCTGCTGGTGGTCACCGTGCTGACAGTTGGCGCCGCAACCGAGGCGGGCATGGTGGCCGAGGAGCCTTACGTCTATGAGCAGGGCGGGTCGGATCCGGCCTGTGGTTGGGAAGGCA
>JAIRNM010000393.1 GCA_031258055.1 Bifidobacteriaceae bacterium | reverse complement strand
GCCGGTCCAACTCCGGTCTCGGCTTTGATTCACGCCGCCACCATGGTCACAGCCGGTGTCTACCTGGTGGTCCGATCCGGCCCGATCTTCGAGGCCGCCCCTGGCGCTCGCCTGGCGGTGGTGATAGTTGGCGCCATCACCCTGTTGTACGGAGCGATCGTTGGCTGCGCCAAAGACGACATGAAGAAGGCCTTGGCCGCCTCAACGATGTCCCAGATCGGCTACATGATGCTGGCGGCCGGGCTGGGGCCAGTCGGCGGCATCTTCGCCATCATGCACCTGCTCACCCACGGCTTCTTCAAAGCGGGAATGTTCCTAGGGGCTGGTTCGGTCATGCACGCGATGCGGGACCAAGTGGATATGCGCCGCTTCGGCGCCCTCGACAAAGTCATGAAGATCACCTGGCTGACCTTTATGATGGGCTGGCTAGCGATCTTGGGGATACCGCCGTTCGCTGGCTTCTTCTCCAAAGACAAAATCATTGAGCAGGCCTTCGTGCCGCCCGACGGAGCCGTCTGGCAAGGCTGGGTGTTCGGTCTAGTGGCCATGGTCGGTGCCGGCATCACCGCTTTCTACATGTCACGGCTGTTCTTCATGGTCTTCTACGGCAAAGCCCGTTGGACCGACGACCAGCACCCGCATGAAAGCCCGCCCTTGATGACGGTGCCGATGATTGTCCTGGCGCTGGGTTCGGTCTTCTTAGGCCTGATCCTGACCCTGGTCAAGTTCGACGAATATCTGGCCCCGGCCCTGATCGAGGGGCATCACGGCGAACCGGTTCTAAACGCCTACGTCATCATGGGCGCCACCTTGGTGCTGGTGTTGATTGGGGCTTGGCTGGCTTGGACCAGATTTGGCTCGGCCAAAGCCAACCTGCCGGTGCTACCGCCAGCGGCCGACGGGCTGATCCGGGCCGCCCGGGCTGACCTCTACCAGGACGAACTGAACGACGTCTTGCTGGTGCGGCCAGGCCAAGCCTTGGTCACCGTCGCCACCAAGGCGGACGATGACGTCGTCGATGGGTCGGTACGCGGATTGGCCTGGCTTATCCAAGGCGTGGGCGGGCTGATAGCCCGGCTCCAGAACGGCTACGCCCGCTCCTACGCGGCGACCATGCTGGCGGGCGTGATCCTGCTGGTGGCAATTGTCCTAGCTGGCCTGATGTGAGAGAGGAATAACGATGCAAGATTTTCCCTGGCTCACAGTCTTGATCGCGGCGCCGACGGTCGGTGCCCTGATCGTCTGGTTGGGCGGCGGCCCGGTGCGGCGCTACGCCCGCCAGATCGCGTTCGTTTGGTCGCTGGTGGTGCTGGTGCTCGCCATCGTGATCTGGATCCAATTCGCTGGTGGTCCCGGCCTGGGCGTTCAGTTCGCCGAACGCTACGAGTGGATTCCCGGTTTCGGGGTTTCCTACGCGGTTGGCGTCAGCGGTGTTGGTCTGGTGCTGATCATGCTGTCGGTCATCTTGGTGCCGGTGGTGCTCCTGGCGGCTTGGCGCGAACAGTCCTCACCCGCCCGGCAAGCCCATTACGCCGCCCTCGTGCTGGTCCTGGAGACCTTCATGATCGCGGTCTTCGCGGCCCGCGACGTCTTCTTCTTCTATCTTCTGTTCGAGGCCATGCTGATCCCGGTCTACTTCCTGATCGGCTCGTTCGGCGGCGCCGGGGCGAAGAAGGCGGCCTTGAAGTTCCTGCTCTATTCGCTGGCCGGCGGTTTGGTCATGCTCGCTGGAGTGATCGCCGTCTGGACCGAAGGGCCGGGTGGCCGCGACGGCTTCCTGGTGGACAACCTGACGGGCATCGACTGGGGCTCAGCCCAGGCGGAACGCTTGATCTTCTTGGCTTTCTTTGTCGCCTTCGCGGTTAAGGCGCCGATGTTCCCGGTCCACACTTGGTTGCCCGATGCCGCCCAAGCGGCCAAACCCGGAACCTCCGTTCTGCTCGTCGGTGTCTTGGACAAAGTTGGCACCTTCGGCATGGTGGCGCTCTGCTTGCCGTTGTTCCCGGATGCTTCACGCTGGGCCGCTCCGGTCATCGTGGTCCTGGCGGTAGTCTCAATCTTCTGGGGCGCCTTCCTGGCTCTAGGCCAGAAGGATATTCTCCGGATGATCGCCTACACGTCGGTTTCCCACTTCGGGTTCATTGTGCTGGGCATCTTCGCCTTCACTGAGACAGCTGAGATTGGCTCGGCCTTCTATATGGTCAACCACGGGCTCTCAACCGGCGGCCTGTTCCTATTGGCCGGCTTCTTGATAGCGCGCCGAGGCACCCAAGACATGACCCTAATGGGTGGTGGTTTGCAGCGCACCACGCCGCTGCTGGCTGGAACCTTCCTGGTGGTCGGCCTGTCGGCGGTGGCCCTGCCCGGTCTTTCGACCTTCGTCTCCGAGTTCATGGTTCTGGTTGGCAGCTATCAGCGCTGGCCGGCGGCGGCTGTCATCTCCGCCCTGGGCGTGATCATGGCGGCGCTCTACATCTTGATCGCCTACCAGAAGATCTTCACTGGACCGGTGCGAGAGGACTTAGCGGGTACCCGCGACTTAGGCGCGCGAGAACTGTGGGTGGTCGGACCGCTGATTGCTTTGCTGTTGGTGCTGGGCTTCAGCCCCACGCCAGTAACGGACAAACTAAGTGATCCGGCCGCGGTGGTGGTCGAACAAGTCAGCGTCCAAGAGGAAGGAGATCAGCCATGAGCACCTTGACCCTTGGCCTGCTGACGCCCGCCGTCCTGAGCGAACCGGCGATCAGTATCGACTGGACCACCCTCAGCCCGGTTCTGATTGTCTTAGGCGCCGCTGTCGCCTCAACTCTGATCGAAGCGGTGGCGTCGAGTCGGCGCCGTGATCGTGTCTTCGTGCAGCCGCCTTTCTTGCGGGTAGCTCAAGTCGCTTTGTCGCTGCTAGCCGTGGCAGCGGCCGGACTGCTGTCCCTGCAACTGGCTCTTTACTCCCGTGACGCGACCGGTTTCAACGCCAACGGCGCGGTCGTCATCGACCCGATGGCGCTCTATCTGCAACTGGCCATCGCCGCTTGCGGACTGATCGCGCTACTGGTGATCGCGGATCGGACCGTCCAAGGGGATGACGCCTTCGCGCCGCAAGCGTCCGCCATCCCTGGCTCCGACTACGAACATAAGGCCCGCGCCCGGTCTATCAGCCAAACCGACGTCTATCCGCTCGTTCTGTTCTCAATCGGCGGCATGATGCTGTTCCCGGCGGCCGGGGACCTGATCACTTTGTTCGTCGCCCTTGAGGTGCTGTCCCTGCCGCTCTATCTGCTGGTTGGTATGGCACGGCACCGGCGGCTCTGGTCGCAGGAAGCGTCCTTGAAGTACTTCCTGTTGGGCGCTTTCGCCTCCGCTTTCTTCCTGTTCGGCGCCGCTTGGGTGTACGGGGCAACCGGTTCGCTCAAGTTGACTGAGATCGCCACGGCCGTCGCCGCACCGAACGGGCTGGACCCGATCTTGTTCGTTGGCGTGGTTGGCATCCTGGTGGGATTGTTCTTCAAAGTCGGTGCCGTGCCGTTCCATTCCTGGACACCGGATGTCTATCAGGGCGCCCCTACTCCGATCACCGGCTTCATGGCGGCCTGTACTAAGATCGCCGCCTTCGGTGTGCTGCTGCGAATCGTCTACTCCACCGTGCCGTCGCTGATCGCGGATCTCAAACCGGTGTTGTGGACGGTTGCGATCTTGACGATGGTTGTGGGCACAGTCATCGGTTTGGTCCAAAAGGACGTCAAACGGCTGTTGGCTTACTCGGCTATCGCCCACGCTGGTTTCATTTTGACGGGTGTGGCGTCGCTGAGTCCAGAAGGACTGTCCGGTTCGCTGTTCTACCTGTTCACCTACGGTGTGGCGACAGTGGGCGGATTCGGCGTCATCGCCCTCGTGCGCGAAGTCGACTCCGAGGGGCACATGCGGGGCGAGGCGACCGGCCTGGACCAATGGCGCGGCTTGGGACGCCGGTCACCACTGCTGGCGGGTACCTTCGCGATCTTCCTGCTGTCATTCGCTGGTATTCCTCTGACTTCCGGTTTCGTGGCCAAGTTCGCTGTCTTCGCGGCCGCGTTCGAGGCTGGTGCCTGGCCGCTGGCGATAGTTGGCCTGGCTTGTTCGGCGGCGGCGGCGTTCTTCTACGCGCGGGTGATCGTGGCGATGTTCTTCGAGGCGCCAGCGACCGAGGAAGCGGTCACTTCTGGCCTAGCTGAAGGCGGCTTGGATGGTGGCTTGGGGATCGGCGTTCGGACTCTCGGCTTGACGCAGATCGCCATCGCGGTCTCATTAGGCTTTACGCTTGTTCTTGGTCTTGTGCCAGGCTGGTTCTTGAGCTTGACCCAAGGCCTGGCCGAACTACTGCAATAGCAAGCCTTAGGAGAACCAAGTCTTGACGACCCAATCGCCCATTGCGCTGGGGGACCGGGCCCTTGAAGCAACCGTCAACGCCTCAATGAGCGCGGTTGAGGAGGCTTTGGCGGCAGTGGTCGATTCACCGGATCGTCTAGTCGCTGACGCCTCCGCCCACCTGCTGCGGTCGGGCGGCAAACGTTTGCGGCCGCTGTTAGTGCTGATCGCCTCCGAGCTTGGTGGCGGCATTAACGGCGAAGTGATAGATGCGGCCGTGGTGGTGGAGTTGACCCACTTGGCTTCGCTTTACCACGACGACGTGATGGATGACGCGCCTTTGCGGCGTGGTTCTCCCGCCGCCCACACCGTTTTCGGTCCCTCGGTCGCCATCTTGACGGGTGATCTGCTGTTCGCCAAAGCTTCGCAGATTGTCGCCGGGCTGGGTCCGGAAATGGTTCGGCTCCAGGCTGAAACCTACGAACGGCTGTGCCTCGGCCAGATTCATGAGACCGTTGGGCCTAAGGCGGACGATGACCCGGTGGCTTTCCACATTCAGGTGCTAGCCGATAAGACCGGCGCTTTGATCGCCACCTCCGCCCGCTTCGGCGCCCATTTAGGTGGGGCCGAACCGGCCGTCGTTGAGGCGGTGGTGAACTACGGCGAGGCGGTCGGCGTGGCCTTCCAGCTAGCGGACGACATCATTGACTTGACTTCGCCCGGCGAGGTCACTGGCAAGATGCCCGGCACAGACTTGCGTGAGGGCGTGCCGACCATGCCGCAGTTGCTGGTCCAAGCCGCCGCGGCCCGTGACCGCGCCCACGGACTCAGCGACAGCCCCGACATTCGCCTAGCTGGAGCGATGGCCGGTGACTTGGCTTCAGACGCTGACCTTGCCCAGGTGGTGGCGGCGCTACGCGCCAACCCAGCCCTTGACCAAGCCCGCGAACTAGCCCGCGACTGGGCGCTTAGGGCCGTCCGCCAACTCGAACCACTCCCGCCCGGTCCCGTCAAAGACGCCTTCGCTGAGTTGGCCGACCTCTTCGTCCGCCGCCTAGCCTAGGCGCGTGCCACGGCCAAGGCGGGAGGCAAGACGACCCCTTGGCCCCGACGGCATCGGCCGGTGCCCACGTCGGCAAGAACGGGAGCCAAGATGGCACGTGGCCTGGACGGCATCGGCCGGTCGGTACTATGTCCCACGGCGCCAGCGGGCGCCCCGGCCCGTCCCGATGGCGCGGCCGAGCGAACCAACCGACTACGGAAGGCGGCGCCTTGTCCACCTCCTCATCCCCCCTCGACGCCCCTTTAGACGTCCCCCTTGCAGCTCCCCGTGTGGCCGTCATCGGCGCTGGTCCAGCGGGCCTGTACGCGGCCGATATCCTGCTCGGCCAGATGCCGGGGGCCCAAATCGATGTTCTGGAAGCACTTCCCACACCGTTCGGGCTTATCCGTTACGGCGTGGCGCCGGACCATCCCCGGATCAGGTCGATCATTGACTCGTTACACGAAATCCTGGATCGCGGAAACGTTCAATTCTGCGGCAACATCACGGTCGGCTCAGACGTGACCCTCGACGAGTTGCGCGAACGATATGACCTGATCGTGCTCGCGACCGGAGCGCTCAGGGACGCCGACCTGGAGCTGCCCGGGGTCGGCCTGCCGGGATCGTTCGGCGCCGCTGATTTCGTTGCCTGGTACGACTCGCACCCTGATTACTCTCAGCTTTGGCCGCTTGACGCGCATTCGGTGGCGGTAATCGGCAACGGGAACGTGGCCCTGGACATAGTCCGCGTGCTGGCCCGGCGGCCCGAAGACCTCGCGAAGACTGATATTCCCGAACACGTCTCGCGTGCCTTCGCTGATTCGCCGGTCCGCGATATTCACGTCTTCGGCCGCCGCGGCCCGGCGGCGGTCAAGTTCTCGCCGCTAGAGTTGCGTGAACTGGGCCAGGTCCCCGGCGTGCGGATGGTGTTGGAGGCGCGCGACTTCCAGTTTGACAGTGCCGACCAGGCGGCCATGAAAGCGAACGGCCGTTTACGTCAGGCCGTTAAGACAATGGAGCAGTGGCTGGCGCGGGCCGGTAAAGGGGAGGCGGGAGCCGACGAACGGCGCATCCACCTTCACTTCTACTGTCGCCCCGAACGGATTGAGGGCGCCGACAAGGTGACCGAGTTGTTGGTCCGGCGGACCGCCCCAGACGGCTTAGGCGGCGTGGTGGACACCGATGAACTGCGCTCTTTCGAGGTCCAAGCGGTCTACCGCGCCGTTGGCTACTTCGGGTCGCCGGTGGTCGGCGCCCCGTTTGATCACGGGACGGGTGTTGTGCCCAACGAAAGAGGTCGTGTGATCGACCCTGAGGGCGGCGTAGTGCCCGGGCTTTACGCGACCGGTTGGATCAAGCGCGGGCCGGTCGGACTGATCGGCTCAACCAAGTCTGACGCCCTGGAGACGGTCAACTCGATAGTCGAAGACCTGCCCCGCCTCCGGCCCGCGCCGCTGCGCCAGCCGGAGGCGCTGACCGAACTGCTGGCCGCGCGCGGAGTCCAAGTCGTGACCTGGCCGGGATGGCTCGCCATTGATGCGGCTGAGCGCGCCGCGGGCCAACTCCAGGGGCGCGAACGGGCGAAGCTAGCCACCCGGGCGGAACTCCTAAGAGCCGCTTTGACCGAATCTGAAAACATGCTATGAACTGGGCGTTCACATATCTTTCACAAAGTTATCACGGGTTTTCGTTATCTCCGCGTGACATTTGCCAAGGGCTCTAGATAGGGTAGACAACGCCTAAAGAACCCTCCTCTTTGGGTCGTAGCGCGGAGTCGAGTCCTGCCGCCGTCGCTGCGCAGTCAACCACGAGGCAGGAGCGGAGGAACCAATTCTGGCGGCTTCGGTCGCCTTTGGGGTGAAGCCAACTGTTAAGTACACCGGCTCAGTGAATCGGCGACTAGTTGGCCGGGCAGATCTCCCGCCCGAACCCGACAGCTCACTCCGCAGACTATGAGGAGACAACGTGGCAATACGCCATTACGCGGCTAAACACTGTGCCCCGGGAAAGCCGCTTACAACGTTCCGGGTGCTCAAGGATCAAACTGTCGGCAGGAAGACTATGGCCGTGGCTGCTGTCTCTGGCCTAGTTATAGCTGGTTCGACAGCACCGGCCCACGGCTCACCGGGCGCCGGTTCGGAGACTTCCGACCTGACGGCTGAGGCTCGTTCAGCCCTTGGCGCTGAGTCTTTGGCGACGGTTCCGGAAGAGGCCGAATGGACGCTTGAGGCCCCGACTGTGACGGTGGTCAAGTCGGCGGCCGAGGAATCGGTGGTAACTAACACCGGCAAGGGTCCCCGCGCCCGTTCCGGCGGAGCCGGTGGGGCCGTCAAGAGCGTTGACCCGGCCACTAATATTCCGCAGTCGGTCGCTGGCAATGAAATCCTTGAAGTCGCCGCCCGCTATGTCGGCACTCCGTATGTTTACGGTGGCTCCAGCCCGTCCGGCTTCGACTGCTCGGGCTTCACGCAGTATGTCTACGCTCAGCTGGGCAAGTCAATCCCCCGAACCGACTCCGAGCAAAAGGCCGCTGGGACCATCATCTCGGCCGAAGAAGCCCAGCCCGGCGACATCGTCTGGTTCCCTGGACATGTTGGGATCTACGCGGGTGGCAACATGATGGTTGACGCCCCACACACCGGCACCGTTGTCCAGTTCCGTGAGATGAACCGGACGCCAACGTTCGTCCGCTTCTAGCCGCTGCTATAGGACTATCCGGCCCCGCCACCGGCTAAATCGGCACACCCTGACGGCCGCGCTGGCGGCGGTTGGCCTGGCTATGGGCGGTGCGGCGGGCTACGGCTTCGCGGAGCGCCGACGCCTCCACCCGGCCGCGACAGGTCGGCTGGTGGCGCTGTCGGAGGGCGCCGCGCGAGGTGGGGTCGTAGCCGAGGGCGCTGAGGATGCGTTCCCAGTTGCGCTGGTCTGGCGGGACCGCGGCGATCAGCTCGGCGATCCGATGGTCGATGGAGGCGCCCAGGCAGGCAGGCCGACAGCCAGAGTTCATGCCTGCCGCCGTCGACGGGTTCTTGCCAGTCGCGGGCCAACGATTCGACAGCCGGGCGGGCCGCGTGCCAGGTCTGCGGGCCGGTTTGGACTTCGCTCACCCGTCAAGCTTCCCACGGCGGCGCGCTACGTCAGGTGGCCTTCCGAACACCTGGGTCCGGGCCCGTGACGACTCGAGGAGCCCGTGTCGTTCGCCTCGAAATTGAGCCAGGCTGTTCCGCCAACCCGGCAGGCGGCCACGCGGACGGATCATGGCCCGTCAGGTTACGGGCATACACCCGCCCAACGGTGTTACTGCTCGATGATTTCGCTATGAGATAGATGACCAACCCACAAGACGACGACCGGTACGAAGTACAAGACGGATCCCCGTTCGAAGCCCGACTCATGAGCGCCGGTTCGACCAACGCCCGGGTTGGTGTGCCATCCGACCGGTCGGCTGGTCGACCGCCGGCGCAATGCGGGTTCAACCGCTGTCACTGGTTGGTGCATCAGCCGACCCCCGACTGACTGCGGGGGCGGTTTGTTTCGGCCAGGGGCATGTTCTAATAGATGGACAGCCCGGACAATTGGGGAGGTTGAAGGTGCTTGAAGTTCGTGAAGTTAGCCGGTCATTCGGCTCGTTGAAGGCTCTGGACCGAGTCAATTTTGATGTCAAGCCAGGCCGGTTGACTGGTTTCGTGGGCGGCAACGGCGCTGGTAAAACCACCGCCATGCGGATCATGATGGGGGTGCTGAGCGCCGATTCGGGAGAAGTCCGCTATAACGGCCAGCCGGTTGTGCGGGAGGTTTCCGCCCGCTTCGGTTATATGCCGGAGGAGCGGGGTCTTTATCCCAAGATGGGGGTGCGCGAACAACTAGTCTTCTTCGCCCAGCTTCATGGCGTGGCCAAGCCGATGGCGGAGCGCAACGCGGACAGCTTGTTGGACCGGCTCGGTTTGGAGGCCCGCAGTCAAGACGCGGTGGAAAAACTCTCCCTGGGCAATCAGCAGCGCGCCCAGATCGCCGCCGCCCTGGTGCATGAT
>JAIRNM010000380.1 GCA_031258055.1 Bifidobacteriaceae bacterium | reverse complement strand
ACCGGTCCCAAGGCGGCCACCCTGTGCCCCAACTCGGCGTCGAACCGGCTTAGCTCGCGCCCGGCCTCCTCAGCCGCACTCAACGTAGCCGCAGGAACGTCCAGGCTCAGGTCGCTGATCAGGGCCGGGATGCTTGCCTCATACTCCTGCGGGCCACCAATGCGGCTGTGCCCGCCAAACCCCCCCGGCGCGCCCAGGGCGGGTTCCCAAAGCAGTTTCTCAGTCGACGCGGCTGGCCACGATCCCATAAACGCCCCAATCAGTGTTATGAGAAAGAAGCCTAAGTCATAATGACACAAGCCGCGAGTATGACTTTCGGGCGTCGTTGGTGCCAGCGGCGTTGAATGAGCCGCTGGCTGTGGTCCGTTGATCCGTCGGCGCAACCTTGAGGATTAGACGTGCCGTTCGGGCGAAGCCTGCGATCCATTTCACTGCGCCGCCAGGCAACTGCGGGACGTAGGCCTGAACCCAAACTTGGCGAACCGGGACTTCTATGAATCCGCCGGTGCCCTTGGCCCAGAAGGTGTCTTCCGCGGCTTCTAGTCCTGGCTGGCTGGCGCTGGCTCTTTACCCGGGCGCGCGGGGGCGGCATCGGGCGAAGTCTCAACGACGAAGGTGCGGAACGACGAAAGCTGGTTGACCGCCATCTCGAACCCTTGGCGGCGGGTGCGGCCCTGGGTGTCCAAGATGAGCCCGGCGACAACTAGCTGCATGGCGGCCAGCAGGCAGAAGAAAGCGGCGAACAGGCTGGGGAAGCGCGGCACCAGTCCGGTCTGGAAGTATTCGACCACCACCGGCGTCCCGAGGAAGAGGCCAATCACAAAGCAAATTGTGGCCAGGAGGTTGAAGAACAGCATTGGCCGGTAATCCTTGAACAGCTTGGCGATGGTCCGCAGGACCCGCAGGCCGTCCTTGACGGTGGAGAGCTTCGATTCGGAGCCTTCTGGGCGGTCGCGGTATTCGACCGGCAGGGAGGTGACCCGCAGATGGTTCTCAAGCGCGAAGATGGTCATCTCCGTCTCAATCTCGAAACCGGTCGACAAGACCGGGAACGACTTCACGAACGAATAGCTGAACGCCCGGTAGCCGGTCATGATGTCGCTGACCTCGCCGCCGAAGAAGCCGTTGACCAGCTTACGGACCAGGACATTGCCGCCGGAATGGAAGCGGCGCTTGTTTTCGGTGAAATAGGTTGAGCTGAGGCGGTCGCCAACCACCATGTCGGCGCGCTGATCAAGGACGGCATTAACCATGGCGGGAGCGGCCCCGGCCGGATAGGTGTCATCCGCGTCCGCCAGGACGTAGCAGTCCGCTTCGATGTCGCGGAACATTGAGCGCATGACGTAGCCTTTGCCGCGCATGGGTTCGCCGCGCACTACGGCGCCAGCCTGGGCAGCCAAAGCGGCACTGTCATCAGTTGAGCTGTTGTCGTAGACGTAGACCGTGGCATTGGGCAGTGCGTTCCGGAAATCCCTAACCACTTCGACTATGGTTTGGGCTTCGTTGTAGCAAGGCAGGAGCACGGCAACGGACGGTGGCTTCATGGGACGAGCCTACCTGTCGGCGCAGCTTTGGCCGTGGACAGACCTTGGCCGATGCCGTCGTCATCTGTGGCCGCAAGCCATTCAGGTGGCCGCGGGGAAGGCCACTAGATGGCTCGACCGCCAAACGCCGGACCGCTATCCCGAATAGGCCGGATATCGTGGCCACCGTGGTGGTCAATGATGGCACGGCCAATCACCTCTCCCCGGTCGAGGTCCTGGTAGGCCTGCCCAGCGTCCTGGAAGCGGTAGCGGCGAGTCACAGTCGAAGTGAAGTCGATCGCGCCGGAGGCGGCCAGTTTCAGGACAGCTGGCATGTCGATACGGGGACGTGCGCCGAAGGAGCCCATCACCTGGACCTTGCGGCGCACCAGGTGCGTGATCGGTATATCGGCAGTAGCGGACGGCCCGGCCAGGCCAACTGGCACTACGCGACCGCCTTCGCGCACCATGGCAACGCCCTGAGCGATGGTCTCTCCTCGGCCGACCGCTTCAACGACGGCATCGACCCCGCCGCTGGTCAAGTCTTGGACGGCCTGGACGGCTTCGGTGCTGCGCGAGTTGACGGCGGCGGTCGCTCCGGCGGCCTTAGCGGCTTGGAGTTTGTCATCTGCAACGTCCACGGCGATGATTTGGCTGGCGCCAACGGCCCGTGCGATCTGAATAGCGGCCAGTCCAACGCCGCCGGTGCCGATCACCGCCACCGATTCGCCGACGCTGAGTCCCGCCGTTGTGTGAACGGCCCCGAAGGCGGTGAAGAAGGCGCAGCCGAGGACGGCAGATTCGGCCAACGGCAAGCCGGCCGGGAGTTTGAAGACATCAGTGGCTGGCACCACCGACAGTTCGCCGAGAGCGGCCATGGAGTACATCGCTATGGGACGACCATCGGGATAGAACAACCGGGTTTGGCCGTCGTAGAGGTGCCCCTTGAGGCGGTTGAGGCCGAAGAATTTCTGGCACAGCTCCTCTTGTCCGCGCCAGCAGGCGGCGCAGTCGCCGCAGGGCATGATGAAGGTGGTCGCCACCTGGTCGCCGGGGCTCACGTTGGTGACGCCTTCGCCCCGCGCCACTACCGTCCCAGACATCTCGTGGCCCAACACGCCGGGTGTTGGGAAGGCGATGTCGCCGTGCATGACGTGCAGGTCAGAGTGGCAGACGCCGCAGGCGGCGACCTGGACCAACACTTCGCCCGCCTTCGGGGCCGGGTCTCGCAGAGTGGTTAGTTCGAGCGGGTGGCCCGGCTCAGTGAGAACGTGTGCTCGCATCTTGCTTGCTCCTTTGGTGGTTCGATTCGCACCAGCATGTTCATTATAGAACAGATTGTTGTAATGTCCTGACAAAGTGCCAACTATGCGCTCTAAGAGCGAAAGGATAGTGAACGGATCGTTACCGTGGTTAGGGGCCGAGCAGGGCGGCCGGCATGACGGCGATGCCGTCTTTGCGGCGGTCTACAAATCTGGTTGCGCCCGTCAGGCGGCGGCGTAGCGGCGGTAAGCACCCAGTTCGGTTACGCCGAGAGCTTGGCCGATCATCTCCCAAGTCGCGCCGCGCTCGCGGGCTTTGGCAAGGGCTAGGTCTATGGTGTGCTGGGCTTCGTCCCGCGCGGCGATGGCCGCCGCTATGGCGGCGAGGTCCTCGGCCATGATGATGGCATCGGGGATTGGCCCGTCGCCGTCGTTGGTGTTCGCGTACCAGTCGGACAGTTCTTCGTCGCTCATTGGCTTTGTCATCGCATTCCCCTTCGCTTGCCCCGTTTCCGGTCGAAGCCGGGCAGGAATTGTTTACGGGCGTCCATCGCGTGGACAGCGTCACCATCGTAGTTGAGCCCCACTTCAAGCAGTTTGCCAGTCCGGTCGGGCCCTACATACATAACCACGCTTCGCCCGGTCGGGTCGGTGACGACGACCACAGAGACCGCTTGGCGCACGGCATGGCGGAGGTCGTCATCCGGGATACCGCCGCTTGCGGGCGCTGTCCTTGATTTCCATCACCACTCAACTTAAGTCGCGCGCAGTTCCGGGTCAAGCAAAGTACGGACCGCGGCGACCGCTAGCCGGAGTTGAATGTTGACATCCCACTCGCTGAAGGGATCGCTAGTGCGGACGCTCGAACATCCGCATCACTTGGCGTCGGCCTCAGTCGGCCGCGCATCTGCGGCTTCAGTCAGGGGCCCAATAGGGCGGCCGGTATGACGGCGATCCCGTCTTTGCGGCGATACGCTTCGCCCCCGGTCGTGATAACGGCGCCGTCCACGAAGTTGGAACCCAA